>VHBF01000106.1 GCA_016872075.1 Bacillota bacterium
AAGTAACCCTGATCAATCAAATGGAAATGCTGTCACCCCTTGATTTTTTAATGATGAAACAACAAGGGGCAGAAGTCTCACCTGCAGATTTTAGTTTGTTACTAAGATTACAAAATCAATATGCATTACCTAAGAGTGTTATTAATGCACTTATTCATCACGTTTTAACCACCCAAAATAATGTTTTAAGTTCACGATATGTTGAAAAATTAGCTGGCACGTTAACACGGGCTAAGGTTCAACATGCGATTGACACCATGGATTACTTTTACCAATTAAGTCAACCAAGACAAATGAAAACCCCCAGCAAAAAGGATTTACCTGAAACGACCGTTTCGCAATCCAAACCTGAAGAAGCTCAACCTGTAAGTAACGTCGATGAACAAGAACTTGATCAACTAGAGCATAAGATGAAAGGTTTAAAATGAAACCGATAAATCCTAAACCTTTAATCAAAGATGATTTTGAGGATGCCATCAAGCAAGCGATTCAGCAAGTAAAAACCAGCCCATGGTTAAAGCCAACCATTGAAAATTTAAAGATTAAAGAAATAGAAATCACAGAACATTTATCCACCCTTTTAAAATTAGAAGTAGATCAGCAAGAAGTCGAACAATGCAAATTGGCAGGTAAATGTTTAAAAACACAAGGCCATTATGTTGTAACGATGCAACGAAATGCAGTCGGTTTTTTAGAACGTAAGTTTGCCCCTTGTCCAATGTTAGATGATCAATTAAAAGTTTCTCGTTTTCTCATTTATGATGATTTCAATCCTGAATGGAAAGATTCAAAACTTTTTGAATCCTTAAAACAACGTGAAGGTCAAAAAGCTTTGTATGTTTACTTGATGAAAGTGCTACAAAAACAAACCAAAGATGGTTTAGCATTAATTGGCCCACATCAATCCGGCAAATCATTTGGTTTAGGAATTTTTGCTTTTCGCTTCGCGCTTAATGAATTAGGCACGGTTGGGATGTTAGATTTCAATCTGCAGTTGCCAAGGCTGGTTGCTAGTAAAAAACTCGATGCCTTAGGGTTTAATCGTGAACTTGAAAGACTGCAAAAACTCAACATTTTAATTCTAGATGGATTAGGATCGCAACCGATTAGCGAAGAGATGCTCACAGATGTTTTGATTCCACTTTTCATCGCCAGACAAAAACTAGGATTCATAACCATGGTGGCTAGTACAGTGCCTATTCAACAATTAGAGGGCTTATTTAAAGGTTATAAAGATAAACGGATGTTGATGACAGATTGGTTACAGCTTGTACAAATCATGACAAAACCAATTTATTTACCGGCATTAATGCCACTTTGAGTTTTTGCTAAGTAGGTTTTTAAAGTTTTCTCAACGCAATCTTTCCAAATCTTGATGCTGCTATCATTGACTAATCTTTGATTGATGAAAGGCAAAAATTGCCGATATAAATTGCGTTCATTCAGTATCCATAATGGCTCTACATTTTCAGGGTTTCTTTCTTGCAAGCGTAATCGTTGCAGCGCTTGCGGAGATTCAACGCCTAAAATAACATCCGTAAAGGCATCCATTTTACCTTGAAAGAGTAAGGGTACTTCAAGCAGGACCATTGGAGCTTTACACTTGATTAATGCTTGATAAATCATTTGTTTAATTATCGGAAACAAGGTTTTAATCCAAAGATCATATCGTCGGCGATCCTTTACCATTGCCCATAATAAGTTGCGGCGATCAATCTTACCGTTGACAATCGATTCTGGAAATACTTTTTTTATCAAACGAATAGCTTGCTTCGTTTGATAAAATTGATGGACAAATTTATCAGCCTCAATCGCTGGAATGCCCAGTTGCATGCCTACTTGTATCAAGGTCGATTTTCCAGTGGCAATTTCACCAGTTACACCAATGACCATTGGCAATCGTGGATGATGCTGACAATGGGGACAGTAATGCGTACCCCGACCGCCGACCACGATTTTATCAAGGCGATGATGGCATTCTTTACAAGGTTTTCCATCTCGCCCATAAACTTTAATTTTGGTGACAAATTCACCATCAATTTTTTGCCCAGATTGATAGGTGCGAATTCTTGTCCCACCATCGGCAATCGCTTGATGAAGAATTCGTTTTGCATGCTTTAAAATTGCTTTCGTTTGCTCTAAGGTTATATTTTTACCAATCGTCAATGGATGAATTTTTGCCGCAAACAAAATTTCATCCGCATATATATTGCCAATCCCTAATAAAATGCGTTGATCTAAAAGTATGGATTTAATTGGACGGTTGGCTTTCTTAAATGCTTTATAAATAGAATTAGGATCAAGGTCATGTAAGGGTTCTTTACCTAAACTCTTTAGTGATTGATGTTGCAAGTAAGTTGATTGAGTGGTCAATTCAAAAGTACCAAACTTTCTCATATCATCATAAATAATCCGGCGACCATCACTAAGGGAAAACACCATTCTTGCAAATCGACTTAAGGGAGCATTTTCATCCTTTAGTTCAAGGTATTTGCCTTCCATTCGTAAATGAGAGATCACGACTAAGTCATCACTTAAGAAGAATAAGATAAATTTACCAAGCCGTTCAATCGCTTTGATTGACTTTCCCACTAGGGATTTTGTAAATATCGAAACATTGGGTTTCACCATTTTCGGGTGAAATATCTCAACAGCCTTAATCTTTTGATCCAGCAACAAAGGCCTTAAGGTTTTGACAACAGTTTCGACTTCTGGAAGTTCTGGCATAGTTTCTATTTTAAAT
>VHBF01000107.1 GCA_016872075.1 Bacillota bacterium
ACCCTTGACGATATCAATTAAATCTTCTATCGTCGCTTTTTTGTGACCAAGTCGATAAATGACCGCATCAATTACATCGCGCAAATTGTGCGGCGGGATATTAGTTGCCATCGCCACGGCAATCCCTTGGGTTCCGTTCACCAAAAGGTTTGGAAAACGGGCGGGTAAGACGATGGGTTCATCCTGGGAATCATCAAAGGTAAGTTGAGTATCAACCGTATTCTTATCAATATCACGGACGAGTTCTTCGGTAATTTGCGCTAAACGTACTTCCGTATAACGATGGGCCGCCGCATTATCCCCATCAATCGAACCATTGTTGCCTTGAAAGTCGATTAAAGGGACTCGATATTTCCACGGTTGTGACATGTGGACTAAAGCATCATAAATCGAGGCATCCCCGTGTGGGTGATACTTACCCATGACTTCACCAACGCTGGTCGCACTTTTGCGATAAGGTTTTCGAAAGACGTTATTGGAGTGGTACATCGCATAAATAATGCGACGTTGAACTGGTTTTAAACCATCTCTTAAATCAGGAATAGCGCGATCTTGAATGACATATTTTGCATAGGTTGAATAGCGTTCACCCATGATATCTTCAAGCGGAGCGACATTGATTTTTTCGATAATTGGTTTGGGAACCGGTTTAGATTTTTTTGCCATCTTCTTTTCCCTTTCCAATTATTTCACGAATGGTAAAGTCGATATTTTCTTCGACCCATTTACGGCGAACGGAAGGGTCCTTACCCATCAAGATACCTACTCTTCTTTCAACAATAAGCGGGTCTTCAATATTCACGCGGATGAGCGTTCTTGATTTAGGATCCATCGTGGTTTCTTTAAGTTGAGAGGCATTCATTTCCCCTAAACCTTTATAGCGAGAAATTCGATATGGTGAACCCACTGTCTTTTTACCTAATTCAAGTTCTTCGTCCGTCCAAGCGTAGACAAATTGACTTGGCTTTTGTTCATTCATCACGCGATATAAAGGGGGAATGGCGATAAATACTTTTCCAGCTTGAATAAGGGGTCGCATGTGATGATAAAAGAAGGTGAGTAATAGAGTTTGAATGTGCGCTCCATCGGTATCAGCATCCGTCATGATAATGATTTTGCCGTACTTAGAATCTTGAATATCAAACGCTGGCCCAACCCCGGCTCCAATGGTGGCAATCAGGGTGGCAAATTCCGTATTTTTTAACATTTGTTCCATGGTTAAACTATCGGTATTAAGGGGTTTTCCCCGTAAAGGTAAAATGGCTTGATGCAGCCGATCACGACCGTTTTTTGCCGTCCCACCCGCTGAGTCACCTTCGACAATAAATAATTCATTTAAGGCATATTCTTTACTTTGTGCCGGCGTTAATTTATCCGATAGCAATGTATCGGATCTAAATTTTTTATTGCCTCTAGCTTCTTCTTTTGCTTTTCTTGCTGCCAATCTTGCCGCTTGCGAATCAACACATTTCTTAATGAGATTGGTGGCAAAATCTTTGTTCTCGGTAAGGTAATAGGTGAGTTTAGATAAAATCATATTTTGAACGTAGGCTAACGCATCTGGGGTGCCAAGTTTACCCTTTGTTTGTCCTTCAAATTCAAGTTTACCTTCAGGAATTTTTAAAGAAATAATGGCAGTTAAACCTTCGCGAATATCGCTACCTTCTAATTTCACTTTATTTCTTAATAAATTATTCAGTTCAGCATATTCATTGACGGCTCTGGTTAAACCGGCACGGAAACCGTTCTCATGGGTACCACCATCTTTGGTGCGGATATTATTCACGTAAGAATAAATACTTTCGTTGTAGTCTTGTAGACAATATTGCATGGCCACTTCAATTTTGATTTCGCCCGTTAAATCTTCGAGGACTAAAACAGGATGCATTTTTTCCTTGGTTTCATTTAGAGTGGCAATATATTCTTTTAAACCTTCTTCATAGTAATATTCGGCTTCCATTTTTGTTCGTTCGTCTTTGGCAATAAAACGAACTTTTTTCATTAAAAAAGCGGATTCTTGTAAATGAGCGATAATCGTTTCCCATTTGAATTCCACCGTACTAAAAACTTTAGGATCAGGTTTAAAACGTACTAAAGTTCCAGTTTTATTTGATTTACCGACTTTTTCTAGTTTTCCTATTTTCTTTCCGCCATTTTCAAAGCGAATATGATAACTAAAGCCATCCCTATTGACCACGACATCAACATACTCGGATAATGCGTTGGTTACGGAGGCACCGACACCATGTAAACCTGCGCTTGAAACGTAGTTCTTATCGGAGAATTTGCCACCGCTATGCAGGGTGGAAAAAATGATTTCAACCGCGGGTTTCCCGGTTTGTTTTTGAATGCCAACAGGTATCCCCCGACCTTCATCCTTGACCGATAATGAACCGTCCTGATGAATGGTTAAGGTTATCGTATCGCCAAAACCAGAAAGTGCTTCGTCAATTGAATTGTCTAAGATTTCCCATACAAGGTGATGTAAACCGATACTATTAGTCGAACCAATATACATCGCGGGGCGTTTACGAACCCCCTCTAGCCCTTCCAGTACATCTATACTATCTTCGTTATATTTGTTCAGGTTTTGATTTTTAGCCATTTTTAGTTATGATTTACCTAAAGCATTATAGCAAAAATCCATAGAAAGCGTAAAA
>VHBF01000108.1 GCA_016872075.1 Bacillota bacterium
GGGCTTCACGTGTGGTGAATTCTAAATGTTGGGTTGGATCGGCATATCGTTGCGAGAATTCTTGAAATGAAAAAGAACGGTGTCTTAAAATTTGTCGAGCAATATCTCGTGTCGTTTCAATCTCTAAGCATAAAGAAACCATCTCTAATGGTGACCAATGCTTATGCTTGACGAGATACCGGATTAATTTATCAGAAGTGGTCATGTTCATTTGGTTTGTTGGATTGGAAACACGGGCACAGAAGGCGATCAGTTCTTGCGCATTGGATAAACCTTCAAGCTTGAGCGCGTCTTGAGGTTGTGAATAAGAGATAAGTTTTACTTTCATGGATTAATCCTTACGGACATTATAACGATTGCTAGCATACTTGAAAATAAAAAAATCTCCAAAGGAGATTGAATGGTGCCCCCTGCCAGAATCGAACTGACAATAAGTCCTTACCATGGACTCGTTATGCCATTTAACTAAGGGGGCACACGCTTTTCAATCATAGAAAAAAAACACGCTTTTGTCAATGAATGGAAGCGTGTTTTGAAATTCGCAATATTCGAATCTATTTAGTCAGTGGTTTTAAATGAAAGAATTTGGTTTTTTACGTCCAATGTCACCGGAACTTTTGGAGAAATTTTACCTTGGATTAATGCTTTAGCAATAAAGGTTTCGATTTCTTTTTGAATAAATCGTTTAAGCGGTCTTGCCCCATATTCTTTACTAAAGGCTTGCTCTAAGATATAGTTTTCAATTGCCTCAGTAAAACTCACCATAATCCCTTGCTTTTCAAGGTGTTGTTCTAAATGTTGAAGCATCCGTGTAACGATAAGCCCTTGCGTATCTTTGTTTAACGGATGGAAATAGACAATTTCATCGATTCGGTTCAAGAATTCAGGTTTAAAGGTGCGATGAAGTAGATCTTCCACTGCGTCAGATTTACCTTCTAATAAAAGTTCGGAACCTAAATTGGAGGTCATAATGATGACTGTATTTCTAAAATCAATTATTCGTCCTTGAGAATCGGTGAGTCTGCCTTCATCTAAAACTTGCAGGAGTAAGTTAAAGACTTCTGGATGCGCTTTTTCAAATTCATCAAAAAGCACGATACTGTAGGGTGCACGTCTAACTTTTTCGGTTAATTGTCCACCTTCTTCATATCCCACATAGCCAGGAGGAGAACCAATTAAACGTGTCACGGAAAATTTTTCCATATATTCGGACATATCAATCCGAATAATTTGCGTATCATTATCAAATAAGCCCTCGGCTAAACTCTTAGCCACTTCCGTTTTACCAACCCCAGTCGGGCCTAAGAACATAAAGGTCCCAATGGGGCGTTTGGCATCTTGAATCCCTGCACGTTGACGAATAATCGCATCCGTTACGAGATTAATTGCATCATCCTGGCCTATTACTCGTTGGAGCATTTTGTCTTTTAATCCTAACACTTTTTCTTTTTCCCCTTGGACAATCCGGGATAGCGGAATTCTAGTCATTTTAGAAACAATTTTTGCAATTTCTTCTTCGGTTACAATTTCCGAAAGCATTCTCCCTTTTCTTGTTTTATTTTCAAGAATCAAAAGATTTTTTTCTAACGCCGGTAGTTGTCCATATTGAAGTTCAGAAGCTTTTTGGTAATCACCATTTGTAAAAGCTTGATCAAGTTTTAATTTGGTTTGGTGAATCGTATCCTTTGTATTTTTAATTTCCAAAAGTAAGGATTTTTCTTCTAACCATTTTTGTTTTTTATTCGCATAATCTTTTTTTAATTGATTTAATTCATCATTAATTTTGTGATACCTTGCTTTTGAAGTAGCATCATCCTCTTTGCTCAAAGCAAATTTTTCAATTTCAAGTTGCCGAATTTTACGATCCACTTCATCTAGTTCTGTTGGCATAGATTCGATTTGGACTCGGGTTAAGGCAGACGCTTCATCAATTAAATCGATGGCTTTATCAGGTAAAAAACGAGATGTTAAATACCTTTGAGAAAGAGTGGTAGCTGCAATTAAAGCTTCATCTGTAATTTTGACACCATGGTGGGATTCATATCTCGATTTAATACCCCGAAGGATAGAAATCGTATCTTCGATGGTAGGTTCTAACACCATCAGCGGTTGAAACCGTCTTTCTAACGCTCGATCTTTTTCAATGTACTGGCGATATTCATTTAATGTGGTCGCCCCAATACAATCAATTTCACCCCGGGCAAGTAAAGGTTTTAACATATTGGATGCATCCATGGCACCATCGGTTCTACCCGCGCCTACAATACTGTGTATTTCATCGATAAATAAAATAATTTTACCTTCGGATTGTTTAATTTTATTCAAGACAGCTTTTAAACGTTCTTCAAATTCACCACGAAATTTGGCACCGGCAATTAACGCGCCCATATCTAATTCATAAATGATTTTATCTTTGAGTGTATTGGGAACATCTTGGCGCATAATTCGCTGCGCTAAGCCTTCAATGATCGCCGTTTTTCCGACACCAGGTTCACCTAACAAAATCACGTTATTTTTATTTTTTCTAGCGAGAATCTGAATGATTTTTCTAATTTCTTCATCACGACCAATAATCGG
>VHBF01000109.1 GCA_016872075.1 Bacillota bacterium
AAGGGGGTAATTGGACTAGTTGACCAGCTTTTTCTTCTAAGGTAAGACTGGCGAGTAAGTTTTTAATATTCATTGTTGGGTTGACTCCTTTATCATAATTTTTCCAATGGGTTTTAAAACCCCTTTAACCTCACCACTTTGCTGCAGGGCATCGATTAAGAACGTCGCAGCCGTTTGCCCCCATGCATAATGGTCTATGGAAATTGTCGTAAGACTTGGGCGAATATAGGGGTTATTGAGGTAAGATCCATCAAAACCAGCAACGCCAATCGCCTCGGGAACGCCAATGCTGGCTTCACGAAATGCTTCCATCACGCCAAGGGCCATTTCATCATTCGCACAAAAAACAAAATCCGGTCTTGTTTTCATCGATATAATCTGTTTGCCAGCCGCATAACCAGAAGGCGTAGTAAAGTCACCTTGAAAGTATTGTTGACTTTTTAATCCTGCTTCGGCTAACGCTTGTAAATAACCTTTATATCGTTCTTTATTATTAAAGGCTTCTTGAGGACCGGATACGTAGACAAATCGTTGATAACCTTGGTTAATCATTTGGCGAATGAGTTGATGAACTAACAAGTCATTATCCATCACACTCGGGTAAATATTTTTTCCTTTTAAAAAAGTATCAAGGACCACCACTGGAGAATTTTTTGCATATTGCACAATCACTTGTTTATCAAATGAAGAATCAAAAATAATCGCCGCATCAACTTGTTTTTCTTTTAACATCATCGAGGATGACTGGCCTGAACTTACTAAAATGTTCATATGGGGACGTATTGGTTATTTGAACCAAATCGCTATTTCACGTTCAACAGCTTCTTCTGAGTCAGATGCGTGGATTAAATTCTTCAGTAAGCGATGTTCTTTCATGGATAGTTCCATCGTATCTCTACCAAATTGTCCGCGAATCGTAAAATCTTCTGCTTTGGCAGGATCGGTAGGTCCAATCATGGTTCTCACCGTTTGAATTGGATTTCCTTTTGGATGAGTGGCAACAATAATCCAGACAAGTTTGTTTTCAAACTCATCTAGAATTGCTTTTTCAATATAATCTAGTTTTAAGCGATCAATGACATCTTGGTAATGGGCGATAATTTGCGCTTTAGTTGCAATGACTTTTTTCATCCGTAAAACCACCAAGCCATTGGCCCGCAGTTGGTCGAGA
Organism: Bacillota bacterium; assembly: GCA_016872075.1. Lineage (GTDB taxonomy): Bacteria > Bacillota_I > Bacilli_A > RFN20 > CAG-826 > UBA970. The sequence continues at coordinate 1,172 of VHBF01000109.1, forward strand.
ATTTCTTCTCCCAGATGTCGCTCGATTGCGTCTGGTTTAATCAGAATAAAGGTACGTTTTTGCATTCGCCAAAACTCCTTGATACTTTTATCTTAACAAATTAAAGAATAAATGAACTACTTTTTTCTTATGAACTCAATGACAAGTGACACCACGCCAGAAAATAAACAAGCATAACCTAGGAGTAATAAGTAGAAAGATTCTTGTAGGATTCCTTGTTCATCTACTGACGAGGGAGATAAAGAGAATATTAAAAAAAAGACAATACTTAGAGCAAATAATAAGAATGAAAGATTTATTTTTTTCATGTTATTAATCTTAACACTATTAAAGGTTATGAACATGCAACAAGTCATTGAAAAATTTCAAAGAAGGCTGATTATTACTAAACGTCCCGCAACCGTTCAATATTACCAATTTTACTTTCATTTAATGAAAAAATATCTCGGTGATCTTGACATTAAACTCATCGATGAAGATGTGCTATTAAACTTTATTGTCACGCTTAAGCAACATCACCCAAAGATGAAAAATATTACGATAAATAAGGTACTTTCTGCACTTAAAACCACCTTAAAATATGGGGCAAACCAACTGATCAACATCACTAGGTTATCCGAAAGTAAAACCCTCATCCCTTTAATCCCTTCTGGGACAATTAATCAGATATTAGATTCATTCAAAAAGCACATCCATCGACCAACCCAATTAAGAAATTACTTGATTGTAAAGATTTTGTTAGAGACTGGTTTACGCATGAATGAACTCATTCATTTACAAAAACAAAATGTCGATTTTCAAACCCAGACCATTGTTGTAGAAATGACCAAAACCCACGTGCATCGCATCGTGTGCTTTTTACAAGAAACGCATGAGACACTGCAATCATGGATGAGTCTGCATCCGGCTGTACCTCATCTTTTTTATAATCTCAAAACAAAAAAACCAATGACAACAACTTCAATCGAGTCACTTTTTTATCAAATTAAGAAGCGCACCGGCATCCAAGACAATATAACGCCTCATAAATGGCGCCATACTTTTGCCACGAATTTCTTAAGAAAAGGGGGTGATTTAGAAACCTTAAGAATGCTTTTAGGACACACGAATTTGAAAACCACCCAGAAATATCTCCATTTAAACCAGCACGAAATTCGAAAAACTTACCAAGCAATTATGAATAAACCATCCTAAGCATTTATAATATAAGTATGCTTAAGCTTCTTTTTGGCAAAGTGACTACGACCCGAGTGCTAGTGATTTTCCTTCCGGGTGTCCTTGCAGGCCTTTTATTATTTTGGTTACATCCTAACCCCACTACTTTTACTTGGTTAACGGCATTATTGGCAGTGGATTTAGTCAGCGGCATGATCAGCAATCAACTGGAAGATACCCATCGAGCGTG
>VHBF01000110.1 GCA_016872075.1 Bacillota bacterium
GGTGATTATAGCTTTCCGACCTTTAATGTGGCGGATAGTGTGCTTACGATTGGGGTCTTCATCCTCATTATTTTCAGTATTTTTGAAAGGCCTACAAAATGAAAATTGACGCAAAAGACATCGATTCAAGATTAGATCAATGGTTGGCAAAAACCGATTCAAAGCATTCACGGGCGAGATGGCAATCTCTCATTGATGATGGTTATGTCCTTGTCAATGGAGTCAAAACCAAATCAAGTCATCGTTTGACTTTGAAAGACGAAATTACGCTTTTACCGTTTCCGACTGAAACTATTTCCATCAAGCCCGAAGCGCTGCCGCTTGAGATTGTTTACCAAGATCAAGACCTTGCTATTATCTTGAAGCCCCAAGGCATGGTCGTTCATCCTGCTCCAGGTCATCCTTCTGGAACGTTAGTCAATGCTTTACTCCACCATCTAAAAGACTTAAGTGGCATTCATGGCGAAATCCGCCCAGGCATTGTCCATCGCTTGGATAAAGACACTTCTGGTTTGATGGTAGTTGCAAAACATGATGATTCCCATCGTTTTCTTGCTGCGCAATTAAAAGACCACGAGATGAAACGCGATTATTATGCATTAGTTCGAGGTGTGATTAAAGAAAACAAGGGCAAAATCATTGCCCCAATTGGTCGCGATCCCGATGATCGCTTAGCAATGGATGTCATCGCCGATGGTAAAGAAGCAGAAACCAGTTTTGATGTCATTGAACGCTTTGCAAACCACACTTTAGTAGCCTGTCACCTTGCCACGGGACGGACGCATCAGATTCGAGTCCACATGAACTTTATTCATCGGCCAATTGAGAGTGACCCTATCTATATGCCGCAAAAGCACCCCCTTCATCCTGGTGGTCAACTCTTACACGCCTATCAGTTAACATTGACGCACCCTTCGACGAAAAAAAAGATGACCTTTACGGCACCGTTACCCAATTATTTTGAAGCGATTCTAAAAAAATTAAGAACCTAATTTATCCGTAATTCTTTTCAGAGTTTTAAAATTAGTTTTACAAATTCCTTTTAACGTTTCTAAACCATGATGTTGAGCAAACTCAAAAGCGAATTGTTCAACTTTATCGGAAGCACCAAATGGTAATTTAACAGTAAAAATTCTCCCCATATCATTCATCGCCCGAATAAATTTTGCTCTGGCAAGGATACTACTTGCAGCGACCGCTAAAAATAAACTTTCGGCTTTTTCTTTCAGAACTAAATGGGGAATCGGTGGTAACCCTTTTAAGTAACTATGAAATTTCTCTTCACTAGCAAATTGGTCAATCACCATCGGTACTTCAAGATTCACTTTATGTTTTAAAGTTAATAATGCATGATGATGAAGTTTGGCTTTAATTGCATTTAAATTGTAACCTTTTGCCACCATCTCTTGGTATTTGAGAGGATTGATAATCGTCGTAACATGCGGAATTCTTCCGGTCATTTGATCGGCAATTTTGAGAATCGTGGCGTCGGTTATTAATTTTGAATCCTTGACCCCGAGCGATTCTAAAAATGGCACATCTTTGTCTTGCACTAAACTTGCGGTAACCACGACCGGTCCGAAAAAGTCACCCGTGCCAACTTCATCACTACCATAGTGACTTTTTGAGGGGGTTTGATTGGTTTCTTTTTTTAACCAAAGTGCTGCATCTTCATCAAAGTTAAATCCTTGGTAAAGCACTTTAAATTTTTCAGATTTTGGGGCATACACAGAAACGGTAAAAGCTTCAAGTTTTGCAAAAAACACAATCGAAGGATGCGGGGACGTTTGTTGATGGTCCGCATACAACGCTTTAATTTTTTCGAATATTGCTTCAGAAACCAATAAAGTTTTGGTATGAGGAGTTAATTTTTTCACTATTCATATTATAGCATTTATGCAGAAGACCATAACGAAGAGATGATATAGTAAATGCAGATGAAAACGCTTGTATCTATTCTAGAAATTCCTCTCATCTTAGAACGACTAAAAGGGTATACCCTCACGACATTAGGTCAACGCTGGATTGTTGACGAAACGTTTATTCATGAGTCTGAATTACCTCTAAAGGGTCATCAAGTTGATGAAATGATGCGACTGATGACAAGGTTCAGTTCCTTACCGATTCATGGCAGCCACGATTTAGAAACCAGCTTATTACTTATTGAAAAGGGCAGTGTCATCACGTTAGAGGCACTAATTGGTATTCACCAAGATTTAATCACCATTCAAAAAATTCTAGATTTTGTTAGCGGTATTAAACCGGAATTTCCTTTATTAGCAGCGTTGTGGAAATCATTAGTCCCTTGTAAACCTTTACGACAAAAGCTTGAAACCATCCTGACCCCTCAAGGTACGATTCAAGATTTCGCCTCGGAAAACCTCTTAAGAATTAGGCGCAGACTGCATGCCATTGATGGGCAAATGCTTTCGTTAATTCAAAATCTTATGTCTCGATATCAATCGCATTTAACCGAACCATTGTTCACGATGAAAAATGGTCATTATGTTTTACCCGTTTCCACCTCTAGCAAAACCAGCGTCCCGGGGATGATTCATGA
>VHBF01000111.1 GCA_016872075.1 Bacillota bacterium
TATTTGGTTTGATGGTAATTGGCGCAATTTCAACCTTCACCATCAATCAATTTCAAGGAATTTTAGAAAGTGTCGTCATTTTGACTGCCTTCATTCCAGGAATCATGAATACCGGTGGCAATACCGGTAATCAATCGGTTGCGATTATTACTCGCGCCATTGCAGTTAAAGAAATTACGATAAAAGATTTTCAATTTGTAATTCGTAAAGAGTTAAAGGTTTCAATATTTACAGCGTTACTTACGGCACTATTTGCATTTTTGTTTATATTTTTTGAATTAGCAACGGGCTTTATTCGTTTACCCTTAGATGTGGGTATGCCTATGTATGAAGCACCGTGGTGGTTATTTATCACCAGGATTTCTGGGTTAGTCAGTTTAACCTTGTTCATTTCAATTTTGCTTTCAAAAATGCTAGGTAGCCTTATTCCCATATTAGCCTTGAAGTTAAACAAAGACCCTGCAGTTATGTCTTCACCATTTTTAACCACAATCGTGGATTTTAGCAGTCTGTTGATTTACTTTGTGCTGGCGAACTTTTTATTCAATTTCTTTTAATTTTCAAAGGGTTTAGTTATAATACTATTCGCGCAGGTATGGCGAAATTGGTAGACGCGTACGTTTGAGGGGCGTATGGGGTAACCCATGGGAGTTCGAGTCTCCCTACCTGCACCAATGTATTAAAAAACCCGCAATTGCGGGTTTTTAATTTTTTACCAAGGCAACTCGATATGAGGGAACCAAACGGGATTGGTAGTGGCAAGAGCCCCTAGGCCACCTTGGGCTTGATAGTTCCAATCGGGTGATTTTTCACCAGTTTCCATGATCGGATAGCCTTTGGTACCCCAACCATTCAATTTTGCTTGATGTTCAGCAAATCTCAAAAACGTTAAGTAAGGAACATCACGGTCGGTCAATGCTAAATCGCTAGGTCCATATGATAATCCAACATTTTCAGATAATCCTTCACGAATAATGAGGAATTGAGCAAGTTGACCATTCACCCAAATAAGACCTAAATTACGATTGTTCACTTCTTTTAACGCACCACCAGGAATTGATTGAACATAAAAGGTAGAACTTTGCTTATTTGCCATAATGTATTCTTTGTGGTATTTACTGGCGACATATCCCCAAGGTTCTGCATTGGTATAACTTCCATCTACTTCGGGCGTATTGATGTAATAGTATCGAACAGATCCACCAGGAAAACCATTTCCCGCTGAAAAGAAAGCGGTATCGCCATCTGCCACAGAGGAGTTATAAGTGATAACGGCCCCACCGCCACCTGTAGTGGTCGTACCTGGTTCAACATACGGTAAGGCTTTATATCGGTCTTCTAATTGCGGTCCAGCATATAACTGATCAAAAGTTTTGATCTGATGATTATCATTGCCTAAACTTTGAAAGTAATCAGGGATATAGCGAATGAATTGGTCGTCTTGATAGATAGGATTTGCTTGGTATTGATCAAGGGTTCCTAAACGGATCATGGTGACATTTTTTGAATAATCTAAATCAGATCCCAAGTATCCTAGTACATCAATTGGTAAATCTTCGTACATCAAAGCTAAGTAATCGTTACCGTTATAGGGTAGTGATCCTGATTGATAGGTTAAGTCAAAACTTACATCTAGATTTTCGATGGTTTGATTGGCACTGCCAATGATGTAGTAATCATTCGCATCAATCATGCCAACAAGGGGTATGCTAGCGGTCACTTCTAAAGAACCGTTTGAATAGAAATCAATTCGAATATCTGTTAACTCAACTGTCAGCGAACTAGCATTATATATTTCAATTACGTTGTTCCGAGATGCAATCCCAGTAATTAACTTTGAAAATACAAGATTTGGCAGTACAAGAGGTTCTGAGGTAGGGGTTTCACTTGAAATCGAATCTAAAATGGATGACGAGGAATCGCTTGGGGATACGCAAGAAGCTAAAAGAAAGATGGTTAGTAAAGTTGTGATTTTTTTCATAAGATTATTATACCGATTAGGCGGATAGATTGTTAGAATTTTTTAGACTTTTTTTGAAGTGGAAAAATGAAAATAAACCAAAAAAAGCCTGCAAGAATGATGATTTCACCGCTTAGAAAATAAATATCATAGTACCAAAAACTTTTAAATTGAAACATTAAATTAGCATCATAAAATATGTCTTCATTTGTTAAATAGTTGTTTTGGTAAACAATCGAAGGTTGATAATCTTGAAGCTGAAAACTTTCAAAAGTTGAATGGGGAATGAATAGAGTTGTATTTAATAAACCATTTTCAATTTCATATTCTATGGATATCGATTCAAATAATAACGGAGTTTCGAGTGAACTTTGCCATTGACTGTATTCAAAGAAAATCAGATAAGTTTGTACATCATAAACGCTTACAAATGGTATTTGATATGTTAATTCTGTTGAGGAGGTTATGGATTGATTAAGAGTAAGATTCATAAATATGGATAGATTTCCTTGGTTATCTTTGATAGCTAACTTATCTTCAATCAAAACGTTCGTTAGATAAAATGCAAACTTATCGATTCGCCGATCTTCATTAAAT
>VHBF01000112.1 GCA_016872075.1 Bacillota bacterium
TAAAGTAGCATTATGACGGTCCCATTCTTTTAATGGATCATTGGTGACACGGGTGGCTTTAATGATCGCTTCCCACATCGCTTCTACTGCTTGTTCACCTTTGAGTTTAGGAAATACTTTTTCTGCCCATTTGATGGAAGGAACACCAATAATCGTCCATTGAAATTTATTATCCATTTGTTCACGATATTTCAAGATTTGTGGCGTGGTAATCTTGGCAACATTGGTTAACTTGGTTTGATCGGTGCCTTTCATGCCATCTGGATCAACAGACCGAATATGAATTTGGGCAGGTAAGGTTTTGACGTTGTGCGCCATTTCTGCATGTTGCCATTCAGGTATTTCTGCCATCACTTCTTCTTTCATTTCTAAAGCGTTGACACGACTAATCGGTTGATGTGTCCATTTGACCCTAACCGACCGTGCACCAGCGGCATAGGATTCTTCAACCACCATGGTAATAAACTCAGGTTGATCGAGTTCCGCGTGAACAATTACATCTTGTCCAGGTTTGACATTCACACCGCGGCGAACGGCCAAGGTGGCAAATTGTCTAAGTTTTTTTACATCCATAAAAGGCTCCTTATATTAAGGGTATTATATGCTTTTATTGCTTGAAGGCAAACTGCCGGAGATGTTAATCTTCTTTGATTTTTGATTTAAATTGTTGGGTATAGGCTTCCCATAAATTTTTTAATAATGACAATCGAGTCAATAGACCGACTCCACCAGGTACTGGGGTTTGTAACGCCACATGGCGACCCGGTTTGACATCGCCAAAAATCTGACCATCTTCTCGGGTAATACCAATATCGACAATCCAAACTGTTGGCTTAACTTTTTGGTTTGATAAATACCATTTTTTCCCAACTGCCACACATATTAAATCGGCATTCGCTAATAAGATAGCTTGATCGTCTTCTTTGGTTTTGGAATGAACAATACTCACTGTGGCATTTCTATCCAACAGTGCACTCGCTAAGGGTCTGCCCACAATATAAGATCGACCAAGAATTAACGCATGTTTACCAACAAAATCAAAACCACTTGCCGATAAATAATCCACAATCCCTTTAGGTGTACACGCCATCATCGGAGATAACGGGTGAAAACCATCAACATCCTTATGCGGCACCACCGCCCGACGGATGACAGAGGCATCGATATGTTTAGGTAAAGGTACTTGAACAATGACGCCATGCACCATTGGGTTTTGATTGTGTTTTTGGATTTCTCTCAATAAATCTTCTTGGGTAATAGTGGTTGGTAAGCGTAAATGGGTTGCTTGAAAACCAACTTCTTGGCAATCCGTAAGTTTACCGCGAATGTAAATATTGGAGCCTTCGTTTTCGTTAGCCTGAATGATAACCAATTGGGGTTTGGTAAAAAGCCCAATCGCCAATCCTTGGAGTTGTTTTTTTTCTTGTTGAATATATTGTGCGATGGTCATTTTCAATCAAATTATATCAAATTCACCAAAAGAAAAACGAGGGATTGAATCCCTCGTATCTTTGCCTTTTTAATTAAATTATGCTAACGCGTTGGTTAGTAAAGCCAGGAGGAAAAATACCACAGCAAATCCGAGCGTTAACCAAGAAATGATTAATTCAGAACCCCGTTCTTTGGTTTTGACAAACACATTCATCCCTGCACCAGTAATCGCCCCAGATGCGCCTTCTGATTTACCACCTTGAAGCAATGACAAAATGATAATCACAAAGGATACGATGATAAAGACGATATCTAAAAATGTAAATTCCATAAATGTCTCCTACGATTAAAAATCATACCTTGTTTTGATGAAAATGAAAAGAAAAACTAACCGTTGATTTCTGCTTTGAGTTCAAAAATAATATCCCGTAGTTCGGCCGCTCTTTCAAAATCATAGCCTTTGGCAGCTTCTCTCATCAACTTTTCGAATTCCTTGATTCTTTGTTCAATTTCACTTCGTGAGGATTTCCCCTTCACTTGCGTTAACTTTGCAATATCATCATCTATTGATTTTAATGGCGATTGAATCTCTTTCTTAATCGACATCGGGGTAATGTTGAACTGCTTGTTATGGGCGAGTTGTTTATCTCTTCTGCGATTGGTTTCCTCAATTGCCGCCTTCATCGAATCGGTCTTCTTGTCGGCATACATGATGACTTGACCTTCTGCATTTCGCGCCGCCCGACCAATGATTTGAATTAATGATCTTGTTGATCGCAAGAATCCTTCTTTATCTGCATCCAAAATCGCGATCAACGACACTTCAGGAATGTCCAATCCTTCTCTTAAAAGGTTAATCCCAATTAACACATCGTATTTACCTTTTCTAAGTTGGTAAATAATTTGACTACGTTCCATGGTTTTAGTTTCTGAGTGCATGTATACCACTTTGAAAGAACGTTGTTTTAAGTAAGCGGTAAGATCTTCTGCCATTTGAATCGTTAGAGTCACAACCATCACCCGTTGAGACTTGGCGACTCGCTTTTGAATCTCCTGCATCAAATCATCTATTTGACCCGTGGTAGGACAAATGATGAC
>VHBF01000113.1 GCA_016872075.1 Bacillota bacterium
TAGCTTAATTGTCGATCAACTGAGAACGGTTAAATGATGAAAATACTCAAAATCATCGATGGTAATGCGCTCTTATTCCGTGCCTATTTTGCCTCATCTTATAGTGGTGCCAGTTTAACGACAAGTACAGGGATACCTACAAATGCGGTGTATGTGTTTGCTAACATGCTGCAAAAAATTTTATTCCCTGTTGAAGATAACGTCCATATTTTAGTAGCCTTTGACACTGGTGAAAAAAATTTTAGGCATCAAGAACTAGAGTCTTATAAAGCGCATCGCAAACCGGTGCCAGAAGATTTAATTCCCCAATTTCCTATTGCCCGGGCCTTGTTAAATTCACTGAATCTATTTACGTTTGAACAATCAGGATTTGAAGGGGATGATGTTGCGGGCACCGCGGCAATCATGGGTATCAAAGCAGGGATGGAAGTAGAAATTTACACTTCCGATCGTGATTTTCTTCAATTAGTGCAACCACACCTTACCGTCCATTTAATTCGCAAAGGTGTCAGTGAAATGGTCAAGATGACTCGAGAAAAGGTCATCGAAGAATATGGGATTACCCCTGAGCAAGTTCCTGATTACAAAGGGTTGGTTGGTGATGCAAGTGATAACTTACCTGGGATTCCTGGGATCGGCGAAAAAACTGCCATAAAATTACTACAACAATTTTCAACCTTTGAAAACGTTTTAGCAGGGGCTAGCACCTTAAAAGGAAAAGTTGCCGAAAATTTATTAACCCATCAACAAGCTGGCATTCTTTCGAAAAAGTTAGCAATTATCGAAACGAATATGAAGCTACCTTTTACATTAGCGCAAACGCTTTATTCAGGTCTCCAGCCCGAAACCTTTCAACAATTTGTCACCCAATACGAAATGAAATCACTCCTCGGGCGCTTTCAGATGAAGGCAAATACAATCGTGTTACCGTTAACCTATGAAAAGGTTCCATCACTTCCGAAAGAACATTATCAAACCATCAGTATCGTACCGATAATCAAAACCGGAAATTATTTCCGGGAGAACTTACTAGGATGGGTCATCGTTCATCTATCACGTACCTTTGTTTTAACGTTAACAGATAGTGAAAAAGACCCGATCTTTAATAGGATATTGCAAGATCCAAAAGTTGAAAAGATTGCCTTTGATTATAAAGAATTATTGGTCGTTTCCCACCGCCATAACTTCTTGGTTCGGGGCTCGTTTTTTGATTGTATGCTTGCTACTTATGCCTTAGAAGAGACCCCGTCTTTAAATCGGCAAGCAGTGATGTTACAAGCCGGCATCCATCTCCATGACGATTTACTAGAACAAAGTGTTCAAGTTGCGCAAACTTTGCCTTCGATGAAAACAAAATTGGTTGAACAATTAAAAGACAAACATCTAGAAAAGATTGTCTATGAAATTGAATTTCCCTTGATTCCTGTTTTGGCCGCAATGGAAATCGAAGGCCTACCGATTGATGTGAATTACCTCAAGACCATGGAAGTAACCGTGGAAAATAAAATTGAAACGCTAAAAGCACAAATCTATGCATCCATCGGCCAAACGTTGAATCTAGATAGTCCCAAACAGTTAAGTGAAGTCCTCTTTACCACCCTGCAATTACCGAACCCAAAAAAGGGATCGACGAATGCAGATGTATTAAAACAAATCAGTACCCTCCATCCTGCTATTCCTTTGATCCTTGAGTATCGTAAATATGCTAAATTACAATCCACGTATATTAAAGCATTACCTGAAGTTAGCTTTTCGGATGGAAAATTACATCCTATTTATCAACAAGCGCAAACCACGACTGGACGATTATCTTCTTTTGATCCCAATATTCAAAATATTGCAGTCAAAGATGAGGAGACTAAATTGATTCGGAAAGCGTTTTATTATCCTGGTCAAGATTTGGTTTTGCTATCCTTTGACTACTCACAAATTGAATTAAGAATCTTAGCAGAATTAGCGAATTGTCAATCTTTGATTGAAGCTTTTCAGCAAGAAGAAGACATTCATACGTTAACTGCCAAACGCTTATTCGCGAATGGTGGTGAAGTGACCGCATTGATGAGAAGGCAAGCAAAGGCGGTTAACTTTGGGATTATCTATGGCATTTCTTCTTGGGGATTGTCTGAACAATTAGGGGTGACGCCTTCGGAGGCAAACCAATTGATTGAAGCTTTTTATCTTGCTTATCCCGAATTAAGGCAATATATGCAAAGCTTAATCACTTCCTTACAAGATCAAAAATACGTTGCCACACTTCTAGGAAGAAGGCGGTATTTACGTGAAATTGCTGGCAGTAATTTCCAAGCCCGAGAATTTGCGAAGCGAGCAGCGATGAATGCCCCAATTCAAGGAACGGCAGCTGATTTATTAAAACTGGCGATGATCAAAGTCGATCACGCGCTTCAAGAAAAAGGCTTTAAAACTAGATTGATTTTAACCATTCACGATGAATTGATCTTTAAAACATCGACCGATGAAATCAGTAAGGTGATGCCTTTAATTCAAGAGATTATGGAAACAGCATTA
>VHBF01000114.1 GCA_016872075.1 Bacillota bacterium
TGATCACCCAGATGAGTAATTTTGGTTTAAAAAAAGCTTTAAAAGAACAAGGGATTGACTATCTTGAAACTAGTGTCGGCGATAAATATGTCCAAGCAGCACTGAAGCAAGAAAAACTAATTCTGGGTGGCGAACAATCAGGCCATGTTATTTTTCTTGATGAACTGAATACTGGCGATGGACTCCTATCTGCGATTAAGTTACTAAATATCCTCCAAACCACCTCAAAATCTTTATCTGAACTTGTGATATCATTAAAACAGTATCCGCAACTGTTAAAGAATATCTCGGTGAAGAACAAATCAGAAGTGATGTCTCATCCAGCCGTTATTCAATTAATAAAGGATATAGAAATACGTCTTGGACAACATGGACGAATTTTAGTTCGACCCTCAGGGACTGAACCATTAATTCGGATCATGGTTGAAGCTTTGCAACCCCAGCAATGTGAGCAATATGTTCAAGAACTGGTGACGTTAATCGAGAATACTTTTATCAATTAAGGGGGTTTATTGACATGTGTGGTATTGTTGGTTCTGTCGGGGAAACTAAATTAAGAGACTATTTATTGCATGGCCTAAAAAGCTTAGAGTATCGTGGTTATGACTCTGCTGGTACGGCTTTTTTAACCAAGGAAAAAATTGAAGTTTTTCGGCTTCCAGGTCGGATTGATGATTTAAATCAATTAGTGCCTGCAAAAATGCATGGAGCGGCAGGCATTGGCCATACCCGTTGGGCAACCCATGGGGAACCTAATTTTGTGAATTCCCATCCGCATTGTTCTCAACAAGGATATTTCACGATTGTCCATAATGGCGTAATCGATAATTTTAGAAGTTTAAAAAAGAAACTACAAAATCAAGGTTGCAAATTTCAATCGGAAACGGATACCGAAGTCATTGCCAATTTAATGGAAATGCATTATTTAAAAGCTGCCACCAAAAATCCTTTAGATGCAATTAAAAAAACGTTAGAAGACTTAGAAGGTTCTTATGCTTTAGCCATCCTATTTAAAATGGATGATACCAAAGTTTATTTTGCCAAATTACATTCTCCTCTCGTGATTGGTAAAGGTAAAAATACCAATTATTTAGCTTCAGATTATGTGCCAATGTTAGATTATGCAACTTCTTATTACATCCTCGATGATTATCAATATGGGTATATTTCTCAAAAAGAAGTCGTCGTCAAGCACCTGGATCCAAATGAAGAAAAACCGCTCGTTTTCCATCAAACGGATTTAAAAGTGACGGATATAGGTCTAAATGGCTATCCCCACTACATGTTAAAAGAAATTGAAGAATCTCCTGAAGTCATAAAACGCCTGATGGATAATTATGTGGATGGCAATCAATTTGTTTTCGATGACGTCCTCATTCAAAAAATTCAAGAAGCTGATCAAATTATCTTCTTAGCTTGTGGCACAAGTTATCACGCCGCCTTGGTTGGGCGACGTTATTTTGAATCGATAGGCAAAACTAGTCGCGTCTATATTGCTTCAGAATTTGCCTATTATCCTGAAGTCAAAGGTAAACATCCTTTGTTTATCTTTATTTCGCAAAGTGGCGAAACTGCTGACCTGATTCGCTGTGTGAAAATTATTCAACAACAAGGAAGCCCAATTGTCACCATTACCAATACCAAAGGTTCATCTTTAGATCGGGCGAGTGATTTTACCCTACTGCTTTATGCTGGTATGGAAATTGCAGTCGCTTCCACCAAAGCGTATATCGCTCAAGTTGCCTTATTAGCGATTTTACGGGCGGCGTTAATCGGCAACACTGAAATTATCACCGATTTAATCGAAGTAGAAAAAGCGATGAAAGGTCTGATCGGCGCTAAATTAGAAATCAAAGCGATTGCCGAAGCGATTGCCAAAGAACCGAATGTGTTCTTTTTAGGAAGAGGATTGGATTACGATGTTGCCTTAGAAGCCTCTTTAAAACTTAAAGAAATTACCTATATCCATTCCGAAGGGTTACCAGGTGGCGAATTAAAACATGGTCCGATTGCATTGATTAAAAAGAATGTTCCCGTGATTGCTTTTGTATCAGATCAAATTACTTCTACCGCGATTCGTTCCAATTTACAAGAAGTCTTAGCCCGAGGGGCAAAAGTATACGTGGTCAGTAATCAAGCTTTAGCCAAAGAAGAAGATGACTTTGTCACCAGCAACACGAAAACCTATTTATCACCACTTACGAAGGCGATAGTGGGCCAATACCTTTCTTACTATACAGCTTTATCTCTTGGCCGAGATATTGATAAACCAAGAAACTTAGCGAAGTCAGTTACGGTTGAATAAGCAATAAAAAACCTCTAGATCAAGCTAGAGGTTTTTTGATGCAAAGAATTGAACTATTCGCCTTATTTCTTGACGACTGGTTTTTCTTCGGTGATGACTTCTTTTAAGGAGGCAATTAAACCGGTAACGTTTTGGATTTCTGAGGGAATGATTAACTTAGTTGCAGTTCCATTCGCCACTTTTTCTAAAGC
>VHBF01000115.1 GCA_016872075.1 Bacillota bacterium
CGCAAGATTGATCGATCCACCATTCGCTTGTTGATAAAACTTAAACACCATATCTAAAACGATGGTGATGGCGACTAACATGCCCATCAAGACAAGTTGGCGAATACCGAGACTAAGATTTTTCATGAGTGACCTCCTTGAATAAAAAAATCCTTGGCTAGCAAGGATAACAAAACACTGTTACTTTCCTACGCTAGCATTACCTAGATCAGGTCCGGTCGGTGTGAAACGCACACCCTCTCAGCCAAGCTATCTTAGCTCCCGTTGATTGTAATATATCAAAAATTGAGGCTTAAGTGTTAGACCAACGAATCGACTTGAGTTGATTTTTCTCTAACCAGATGTTCGTTTTTGAAAAGTGCTGACAACCAAACCAACCGCCACGATTCGCGGATAAAGGTGAAGGATGATGGGCAAGTAAATAGGCATGATTAGGATGGGTAATCCATGATTGATAGGCTTTTGCTTGCCCACCCCAAAGTAAATACATAATCGGTTGGTTTAAGGTTTCTAAGAACTGAAAAATATGTTCAAAAAAAATATCATAACCAATGTGTTGATGAGATAAGGGTTTACTATCCTCAACGGTTAATAGACTATTGAGAAGTAGGACACCTTGTTTTGCTAAATACGTTAAATCCCCGGATTGATAATCCATCTTCACCTGAAGATCTTGAGAAATTTCTTTGTAGATATTGATTAAACTTGGTGGTAATTTGATGCCTGGATTAACAGAAAAAGCTAGGCCATTCGCTTGCCCTGGTTGATGATACGGATCTTGACCAATAATCAGGACTTTAAGTTGGTGAACTGGGCATAATTCAAATGCCTGATACATCAGTTGTCGTGGAGGATAAATATTTTTTTGTTGATAGGCTTGATCTAAAAATTGCTTTAAGGATTGGGCATAAGGGTATTGTTTTTCTTGATTAAAGAACGTTTGCCATTCAAGTTTCATCTTACATATATCTTACTAAAAACCTAGAAAAGGTGGGATTTTTGTATAATAAAGTAAATGAAATCTTGCTTCTTCTTATTTAGTCATCCTGCACCTTATAAAGTTAATCTCTTCAATGGGTTGGCAAAACATCTTCGATTAACGGTATTTTTTGAACGCGAATTATCAGGATATGCCAAAGATCAATATGTTGCAAAAGATCATTGGAAATTTCAATATCGAATGTTAAAAGGATTGAAGCTAGGTAAAGAAAATCACTTATCGTTAGAGGTTCAAGACCATTTAAAAAAACATCATTACGATTTTGTTGTCCTCAATGGCTATTCTACACTTACCGAAATCCTGACTATTCTATATTTACAAAAACATAAAATTCCTTATTATCTTTATGTTAATGGTGGTGTCATTCGCAAGGATATGCCTTGGAAGTTCGCCCTTAAGAAAAAACTGATTGCTGGGGCAATAGGCTATTTTTCACCAACACCTTTAGTCGATGATTACTTAATCCATTATGGGGCAACCAAAGACCGTATTTATCATTATCCATACAGCACTATTTTTGAAGAAGAAATTTTAAAAAAACCGCTTTTATTAGAGGAAAAAAAATTACTGAGAAAAACCATTGGCCTACCCCAATCTGGAAAGGTTTTCATGTCCATCGGTCAATTTATTCCTAGAAAAAATTTCACAACTTTAATCAAAGCTTGGAAAGCACTACCCAAACAATATCAAATGATCTTGGTCGGCAATGGCCCATTAAAAAATCTCTATCAACGCTGGATTAAGCGTGAGCAACTGACGAATATTATTCTCAAACCATTTCAACCGAAAAATCTTTTACTGTCAATGCTACGTGCAAGTGATGGTTTCGTGCTTTTAAGTAAAGAAGATATTTATGGGCATGTGGTCAATGAGGCACTATCACAAGGTATTCCGGTTTTAAGTTCAGATGCGGTGATTTCCAGTCGTGTTTTGATTCAACAAGGCGTCAATGGATACCGCCTATCCTTAAAGGCAATCGAGTCTTTTCCTAAAAAAGTGAAGCAATTAATCACCCTTCAAAATCCAGAAGCAAGTTTAGCAATCGCCAGACAATACACCATTGAAAAAATGGTGAAAGTTCACCTCGATTTGTTGGGAATTCAATCATGAATAAATTTGTCTTACTGAGTTCAGTGTTACCGACCATGATCTTTCAATCAAGAATTGATGCGGGTGACATCATCAATCCAAGTCATCAGTTATATGTTTCAAGATGGATTCAAAGCTTAGCAAAACAAACCCCCATTCAGATTATTTGTCTACCGCCAAGTACCACAACAAAAGCAGTTCGTTGGCATCCAGAATTGATCCATCGCGAGAACCAACAAGTTTATGTGCAATTTGCCCATCCAAATCAACGGTATTTAAAAGCATTATGGTTATCTTGGGCTACGCATCGTTATCTCAAAAATTTATTAAAAATCAAAACCGATTTAATTTATTTATTTGTCGATGGAAATAGTGCCTTAGCAGGCCATTTTGCTAAGCGA
>VHBF01000116.1 GCA_016872075.1 Bacillota bacterium
TGATACCCTACCCCAACATGATTGTAAAAATCTTGGGAGGTAATCGCTTGCGAGAAGGTATTGAGATTGGATGAATTGACATTGTTGATCGAAACAAAGGACCCATTATCATTCGCATAAGGATCTTCACCAACCCCACCTAAATATTCAAAGGTAAAGTCAGCGACTTGCCCACTTAAAGCAAAAATGTGGATTGTATTATCTTCTCGGATTTGGGTATTGAAGTCATTGATATACATGTCGGTGCCACCATCACTGGTCCACATGCCGACGACATTCGCCATACTTGGCTTATTCACAATTAAAAAACCGATACGCGTAATATCTTCCCAAGTTTGATCAGCGGTAATTAATTTTCCAAGATGGGAAGTCGTAACTTTAGAGAAATCAATCTCGGCAATCGCGCCTGATTCATCATATAAAGACCAATCAATCAAGATACCCGGTAAATCTAAGGGAGCTTTCTGCCAAATCCAAATACCCCAATTGGCATAATCTGCTGGCAACGCTTGTTGGTTTTCTTTACTGCGATTGTAATGAATATATAAATGTTCATCCTTAGCCCATGTCATCGTGGTTTCGTAATTAGGATTAATACTAATCGGTGGCAAGGATGAGGAAATACTGGTTGAAGATGAAGTATTATTTCGGCCACACGCTGTAAGGATTATTAAAAAGGTGATAAAGGAAGAGTAGATAACTTTTTTCATATAAATTCATTATACAAAAAAACCTTAGTTTGCAATGTTAAATAATTCATTAAGATTGAGTAATCTAATGAGCTTCGGTAAGATAAATAAGATGAAAAAAAAGAGATTAGAATTAGGGGTTACCACCTTTGCAGAAACCTTGCCAAATCCAAAAACCGGTAACGTCATCTCCCAAGACTTACGTTTACAGCAAATTATCGAAGAAGTGAAGTTAGCGGAAAAAGTAGGATTGGATTATTACGGGGTTGGTGAACACCATCGTAAAGAGTTTGCCGCGAGTGCACCGGCCGTGATTTTATCAGCAGCAGCTTCGGTTACCAAAACGATTAAGTTAGGGAGTGCAGTTACGGTGCTCAGTAGTGATGAACCCGTGAGAATCTATCAACAATTTGCCACGCTTAATGCCATTTCAAAAGGTCGTGCAGAAATTACTGCGGGTCGCGGTAGTTTTATTGAATCCTATCCATTGTTTGGTTATGACCTCAATGATTACGATGCATTATTTGAAGAAAAATTAAATCTCCTCTTAAAAATTCGCGACCAAGAAATTGTTTCTCATCAAGGTAAACATCGCCCTTCGATGAACCAATTAGGGGTTTATCCGCGAACGCAATATCCTTTAATGATTGCCCGTGGTGTCGGTGGTAGTCCTGAATCAGTCTTAAATGCTGCGATTGCAGGGATTCCTTTATTCTTAGCAATCATCGGTGGTCAACCCATCCGTTTTAAACCTTATGTGGATTTATATTTACAACGATGGCAACACAAGCATCCCTCTTTTATTGCCGTGCATTCGCATGGTTTTATTACCGAAAATGTCACGCATTTAGAAAACGAATTGTTTGATTCGATGGCCAGTGTTTCTTATACCAAAGCTAGTTTAAAAGCTTCCTTACAACCAGATGGGGCTTTATACGCTGGGACACCAGAAGTGGTTGCGAAAAAAATTATCACTTTCTCAAAGGCAATGGGGATTGATCGATTTACCCTCCATGTATCCGTTGGTTATATGGAACATGAATTAGTGTTACAAACGATTCGTTTATTTGGTGAAAAAGTCAAACCGATCATTGATCAAGCATATCGATCCTAATTTAGATTATTTAATCGTGGTAATGGTGCGAATGGGAAACCGAAGCGTTGGTTTCGCATCTTTAGCTTTTTTCCCAATCGAAATTAAGACCACTGGTTTATAACGATTCGCATCAATCTCGAGAACTTTCATAAAATTGTCACGATCAAATCCACCCATCGGGCATGTGTCATACCCATAGGCTTGGGCGACAATCATTAAATTTTGGGAGACGATTCCGCAATCCAGTAACCCTTCACGATCAAGAGATTCTTTGGTCCGAGTGGCCCTTGCTTGTTCCGCTTTTTGATTTCTGACCTTGAAATGATCTTCGGTAATCATGCCAGCATCGAGTTCCATTTTATTCATGATGGGGAACATCGCATAGCGATCTAAATCATTGAGAATTAAGATTAAAGCTGCAGCAGTATCAATTTGCGGTGTATTGAACATCATAAACGGTCTTAATTTTGCTTTAATTTCAGGGGAATGAATCAGGACAAAACGCCAAGGTTGTAAATTCCAACTACTCGGGGCAGAGGCTGACGTTTCTAATATTTTTAATAAAGTAGCTTCGTCTATTTTGACACTTGGATCATATTCACGAACCGATGTGCGGGATAAGACTGCTTTGATGGTATCCATATGGTTTCCTCTATCATTTGGATTATAACGAATTCAAAATTAAGAATGTTAGTATAATAC
>VHBF01000117.1 GCA_016872075.1 Bacillota bacterium
AGTATTATTCGTTATTTTACAAAGTCAGGTGATGTCGACCATGGCACACTCGGGGTTGAAATAAGATGAAGCGTTGGTTATCACTGGTCATCCTTGCCAACTTAGGTTTGTTGATGCCTCAACGAACGGTTTACCCAACCCTTGCCGATAATGGTTTACCTTATCAAACCTATACGTATGCAAGTTCTCGTCAACAACTGATTCAAACCCAAGATGCCTATTTACCTTTATCTTTAACCACGCAACTGGGAGAGTTTACATTATCCTCTCCCCAAGATGTGTATGTGGATGCCCAAGACACCATCTATGTTGCCGATAAAGGAAGAAAATCAATCATTCAATACAATTTACAAAATGATGAAGCGATTGAAATTGGCGTAGGGGTTTTAAACGAACCAACCGGGGTTCACGTTGACGATCAAGGCGCGGTTTATGTTGCAGATTTTGCGAACAAAAAAGCGTATCAATTTGTTAATGTTGAAGGTACCTATGTTGTTGAACGTGAATATGAAAAACCACTCAATTCTCAGTTCTTTGGTGAAGATGACCCGTTTGATCCCACCAAGGTCGTTACTGATCGTGGTGGTAACGTTTATGTCTTACTGGCAGGTAACGTCAACGGTCTTGCTCAATTTAAAAATAATGGAGAATTCTTTGGTTATTTTGGTGGTAACCGCATTCCTGCCACGATTGAAAACACGATTCGTTCTTTACTATTCGATGAAGAAACTAGACGCAACTTCTTCCAAATTATTCCCAAACCAGTCTATAACCTCAGCATCGATCAAAGTGGTTTGATTTTAACATCAACCAAGGATCAAGATGGTTATCTAAAACTTAATATTGCAAACGTGATCTATAACCAATCGGTTTGGGGTTTTAATACCGTTGAAGATATTGCAGTCGGACCTTATAACACCATCTATACCTTAACGTCTGAAGGCTATATTGTGGAATACGATCCCAATGGTTCGGTGTTATTTTTATTTTCAGGTCCCGATGCAATCGGCCAAAAAGGTTTATTTAAAAGAGCAAAAGGGATTGCGATTGATTCACGCAATAATTTATATGCTGTTGACGAAGCTACGGCTGCTTTACAAATTTTTATTCCAACTGAATTTGCTGATCTCGTTCACGAAGCGATTGATTTATATTTTGATGGTCAATACGCCGAATCTCTAGTGCCATGGCAAAACGTATTAAAGATGAATCGTCTTTTTGATTTAGCGAATCAGGGTCTTGGGGATGCGTATTTTGCCTTACAAGATTATGAGTCTGCTTTAACGTATTATCGATTAGCAAGAGATACACGAGGATATTCCAATGCTTATTGGGAAGTTCGTAATCAATTCTTATTAGCGAATGGCAATGGTTTTGTCATCTTCTTAATTATCCTTGCTGTGTTCTATGCCATCCGCAAATTAATTCCAGGATATGCTTGGGTTCAAACTCGAATTTCAACTTTAAAACATAAGACAACCCTACCATCATGGATAAAAGAACTACAGTTCCCTTTCCAAGTGTTTGCCAAACCCGTCGATGGATATGATGATATCAAACGTCATCAAGCCTTTAGCAATCGCAGCGCTCTTCTCTATATCCTTGCATTCTTTGTCACGTATTTAATTTGGATTTATGAAACTAATTTCTTGTTCAATGGCTTACTTTCCTCTGAAATTAATATCATTGAGCAAGTGATCGGTGTGTTTGTGCCGTTCGGTTTATGGGTAGTCAGTAATTATTTAGTCTGTTCCATTCGTGATGGTGATGGAAAGTTATCCGAAGTCTTTCAAGCATCGGCTTTAACCTTACTCCCGATGATTATCACCTTCCCAATCTTGACGGTGATATCGCATGCATTAACTGCAAATGAAAGTTTTATTTATGAATTGATTTATGGGATTGGTGTTAGTTTCACAGTGATCTATATGTTTATCATGGTGAAAGAAATTCACTTCTATGACATCAAACCTACGTTTAAAAACATCCTTATCACCATCTTTACAGCGGTGATGTTACTTGCTTTAACCTTGATTATTGTCTTTTTACTTGGCGAAGTGTATCAGTTGGTAGCCGATATCATTCAGGAGGTGAATAGCCGTGTTTAAACTTTCACGATTCATCATTCCGATGATTGTCTTACCGGTATTGATTGTCACAACGCAAGAGGATCCAACCTTAATGGTAGCGCCTCGGGTTGATAATTTTGCCTTTATTGAAAACCAATTATTAAGTAGTTCACGTTACACACAAGTGGATGAGCAAAATACCGCTGTCTTAAATCGCTTTGAAGAAGACTATGCTTTACATTACACTGAAGCCCAATTAGACACGCTTGGTTATGAATTAATGCTTGAAAATAGCAACCTTAATCTTTATTTTGAAAAAGATTCGTTCTCTTTAATTCTTGAAGACAAGGCGACCGGTTATATGCTCTCTTCACGTCCAGAATTCCAAGGCTATTCT
>VHBF01000118.1 GCA_016872075.1 Bacillota bacterium
GTTTAACCTGCCAAGTTAAACCTACTTCCCTAACTAAAATTACCATTCCTGAAGGCTTATTAACTGCCAAGGAATTCAAAACAAAATTAGTGAAAATGACGGATTTAACCTATGACATCAAACTATTGGATTTTAAATTAATCAGCCCCAAAACCATGCCATTCAAACCAGGACAATTTGCGCAAATTAAAGTGCCAGGTATTGATATTGTTCGTGCTTATTCGATTGCCTCCAATCCCTCAGATCCATCTCATATTGAAATGATTGTGCGTTATGTCCCTAAAGGTCAAGCGACCACCTATGTTTTCCAAGCACTCAAGGTTGGCGACATCGTCACGTTATCAGGGCCATATGGTAATTTCTTTTTACAAGAACAATCTAAACGGGACATCGTCTGTATCGCAGGTGGTTCAGGAAAAGCACCGATTCGTTCAATTTTATCTCGCTTAAAGGAACAAGGCATGACCCGCAAGGTTCGTTATTTCTTTGGTGCAAAAGCGGTGAGAGACCTTTATTACACTGAAGAAATGAAACAACTGCAAAAAGAATTCCCTAATTTTGAATACATTCCAGCATTGTCAAATCCATTACCTGAAGATAAATGGAATGGGGCGACTGGTTTAATCACGGATGTCTTAGATCGAATGACGGGTGATTTGACCGAAGCGGAAGCATATTTATGTGGTTCTCCAGGGATGATTGACGCTTGTATTAAAGTCCTTAATAAACATCAAATCAAGCCTGCCAACGTCTTTTACGATAAATTTGCTTAATTGATTCAATCAAAAAACCTCGGACACTAATCCGAGGTTTTTTATTTCCAAGTTATCGGTTGACCCAAGTACAGGCACCACCATTGGGTTCACCTTCTTTGGGATCCCATAAATCTCGATATTGAGGATGTTGTAATACTTTGACTGCAAAAGAGCAGATTGGATAAATATATTTTTTTTCTTTTCTTGCTAAGGTAATAATTTGATCAAGCAATTGATTTGCTAAACCCTGTCCGCGATAACTGGGATTAACAAACGTGTGGGTGACCACATAACGTTTGGCTTGATCAAGGTGATATTCGATTTCACCAATTAACTGATGCTGATGGTCTTCCATCCAAAAGCGGTTTGGTTGATGTTGAATAATATATTTCATCTACAATTGGCTCCTTACAATTCATTATAACGAACGCTAAGATTGAGTAATAGACCATAAATGCTTATAATGATTCCGTTGCCTCCGTGGTGAAACTGGTAGACGCAATAGACTCAAAATCTGTCGAGCGTGAGCTCATGTCGGTTCGAGTCCGACCGGAGGCACCATACTTATTTGCGCTCGTAGCTCAGCTGGATCAGAGTACAACCCTCCGAAGGTTGGGGTCGCACGTTCGAATCGTGCCGGGCGCGCCATCGTCATTGATAAAATTTTATTAAGCGTTGATATTGATGGGTAAGACTAAAGCGCGAGTGGTCCACCGTCTGGTTGACCAACGCCACATAAATACTAAGGCTTTAAATGCTTCATCGATGGTTAAGGCAATAAATATACCCACCACCCCATTATTAAACATTAATCCAAATAGAAATGATCCGCCAATCGCAAAAAACATCAGAGAAAATAATGAAATGGTGCCTAGAAACCAAGCATCGCCTGTGGTTTTAAGTGATTCTCCTAAAATAATATTGATAGTTCTTGCGCCTTCTACAGCAATGTTTAACCAAAGCACCGTTTTAATTAGTTCGATATGGTGAATTAATTCAGGTCCCTCAATATGTTCAACTGAGGTAAAAATTGAAATGATACCATCAGGTGATAAGGCAATGATAAAACCAAGTAACGTGGAAATGAGGATACCGATTGCCGAAATTCTAAAAATTCTTCTTTGGGCTTTTTTATAGTTTTGTGCGCCAACATAAAAACCAGTCTTAATCGCACTTGCATGCGCTAGTGCGGCGGCAGGTACAAATGCTAGTTTTGCAATATGTTCGACTGTGACTCTAACGGAGGTTTCAACTCCGGTCACATCGATAAAGTTTAACAAAGTAATGATTACCGCCATTGCCCCTAAAAACGCAAAGTTTTCAAATGCAGAAGGTAGGCCAACCTCTAAGGAGTCAGATAAAAGTTTTTGAGCAGGAACCTTTGCTTTTTCTATATTTTTGGGAAGATGGAAGTTTGCAAGAATTAAGTGGGCAATAAAAGATCCCACATGAGAAATAAAGGTCGCCCATGCTACTCCCGCGACACCCCAATTAAAGACATAAATTGATAAATAATTTAGCAGGATATTAATAACGTTGGCAATGATGGTTGCCACCATCGGTGATTTGTCATGGCCAAATGCCCGCATGTAGTTTCCAATGATTGGGTTAATCGCCACAAAAATGGACGCTGCACCTACAATTAAACCA
>VHBF01000119.1 GCA_016872075.1 Bacillota bacterium
TGGCGATTGTCAAAGATCAACAAGCTCAAGTGATTGGCATGGTGACGATGGAAGATGTGCTAGAAGAAATCGTTGGTCAAATGGAAGAAATGGTGAAGCACACAGGAGTCATCCGTGGTTAATCCTTGGTCGCTTTTCATTTGGATAGTGATTGCCTTAATGTTTTCGGCATTTTTTTCTGCTTCGGAAATGGCATTTACAGCAGTGAATCACCTCAAGTTAAAAAGACTGATTGATGAAGGTAATCTGCAAGCTAAAAAAGCGTTAAAGATTGCAGAACATTACGATCAATACTCCTCTGCTTTATTATTCGGTAACGGCATTGTCAATATTTTCAACTCATCGGTGACCGCTTTACTTTCGATTCAATTACTTGCTCCATTATTACCTAATCCAGGTTTGGCAGCTTCTTTATCGGCGATGGTGATTTTCTTTATCATCGTGATTTTCGGTGAACTAATTCCGAAAACCCTCGGAAAAGTCAATGCTTTACAATTTAGTTTATGGTTTGTTTATCCCGTTCAAATGATGCGGATTATCTTCACCCCCTTTGTTTTTTTGGTATCCATTCTCGTTTATCCAGTAAGAATGTTATTTGTGAAAAAGCGCAAAGAGAATCGTAGTCAGTACAATGATGAAGAATTAGAAACGATGGTCGATACCATTGAAGAAAAAGGAATGATTGATGAACGTAAAGGTAATTTGATTCGTTCTGCGCTTACTTTTTCGGATAAAAAAGCGTATGAAGTGATGACACCCCGTGTCGACATTTTTGCTTTTAATCTTGAGGATGATAGTCAAAACTTACTCCTTAATCCTGATATTTTTGCTTATTCAAGAATTCCTGTTTATGATCAAACCCTTGACAAAATTGTCGGGATATTGCCGACCAAAAAACTTTATAAACGTTTTTTAAATCAATCGCCAATTGAATTACCCTCTTTATTAATTTCTCCATTGTTTGTCCCGCGTAACCAACCGCTTACTAAAATCTTAGCCTTATTTGAAGAGCAAAAACAACAAATGGCGATTGTAGTTGACGAGCATGGTGGCACGGAAGGTTTGATTACCCTTGAGGATATTGTTGAAGAAATCGTTGGAGAGATCTGGGATGAAACCGATGATATCTTGCCGCCCATCATTAAACAAAGTGAGCAAGTTTATCTAGTTGAAGGTAGTCTGAATATTGAAATGCTATACAAAGAACTTAACCTGCCTTATATTGAAACGTCTGATTATTCCACCGTCAGCGGATGGGTATTATCGCATTTAGGTAAATTTGCAAGAGTCGGCGATCAATTTACGCTTCAAGAATTTCAAATCGAAGTATTAGAAGTCGAAAAATTTACTGTAGAAAAGATTAAAATCACGATCCTTGATTCCCAAAAAAGTTCTAACGATATCGATTAAACTTTACCCTTAAATGTGGTAAAATTTTGCGGTATAACTTATGAAATATACTGCATGGCTAGAGCAACATATTGCCGACTTAACGAATAAGACCATTTTGATTACGGGCGCCAATAGTGGATTGGGTTTTTATGCTGCTAAACAATTAGCTTATCGAGGCGGCCATATCTTAATGGCCTGCCGGAATGAAAACGCGGCTAAACAAGCACAATTGGCAATCTTAAAAGATGTACCCCATGCTAAATTGACCATCCTTCCCTATGATCAAAGTTCTTTTCAATCGCTTAATCGTTTTGTGCAACTGATTAAAACCTCTTATCCAAAGATTGATATTTTATTACTCAATGCCGGTATTATCATGCCAAATTCAAAACTAAAAACGCCAGAAGGTTTTCCACTGACAACTGGGGTCAATTTTTTCAATGTTTATTATTTACTGAGAGAATTACTCGGTTTTCTTGATCAAAAAAATCCGGAAATTCGACTCGTCCTCGTCGGATCTTACGCTTCCTATCGAGCACGTTTAAAATCGATTGAAGGGTTGCTCAATCCTCGCTTACCACGAATGACCCAATATGCTAATAGTAAATTAGCGATTGCGATGCTCCATCATGTTTTGCAAATGAATTTAAATTTATTTGATTATCCAGTGTTAGATCATGTTTCAGCGATTCTAGTTCACCCAGGCATCGCTGCAACCAATATCGTACGGTCCTTACCAAAATGGTTACAATGGATGATTAATCGATTGATTTCCATGACAAGCCATTCCGCAGAATCAGGCGCGCTTAGTTTAACGTATGCATGTGGCAATGCTTATGTTGTCAATGGCATCTTTATCGGGCCAAGTGGACCAGGAGAAAGTTTTGGTTTTCCTAAAAAACTAAAATTAAAACCGCATTTCAGTCAAGGTAGTGCTAAATTGACTTATGCAGTCGGAAAATATTTAGAAAAAATCGGAGGTCCAGTTGATGTTAGAAGTCGGTAATGTCT
>VHBF01000120.1 GCA_016872075.1 Bacillota bacterium
GACCATTTTTCTTATCTACTTTTCGATATGGGGTTTCAATAAAGCCATAATGATTCACTTTGGCATAGGTTGCTAAATTGGTGATTAATCCAATGTTTTGACCTTCAGGTGTTTCAATTGGACAAATCCGACCATAGTGAGAGAAGTGGACGTCACGAACGTCAAACGACGCACGGTCACGCTTAATCCCACCGCTACCTAAGGCGGAAATACGGCGTTTATTGGCCAATTCTGCTAAAGGATTCGTTTGATCCATAAATTGTGAAAGTGGATCAGTAGAAAAGAATTCTTTCACTTGCGCCGTTAAAGGCTTGATGTTGACTAAGGTTTGGGGTGCCGCACTGGTAATATCGGAGATTGAACGGTTTTGAATCAATTCACCCACTGAGTGAATCCGACGGTTCGCTAAGTGATCGATGTCATCGGTATCACCAAAGCCATCCATTAAGTTTAAAAAGTAAGAGAAGGTGGCGAGCATATCGGGAATGGTGACGGTTTCATCTTTTAAATTTAAATCGGTACCGACGATATGCGAAATGGTTTCCTTTTTCGCATTTGGGAAAACTTTAATGACGTTGACCTTATTGCGATTGTTTAAATCAGTGTTAATTGGCACCTTCATTTCATGGGCGCCCTTTTCAAAGAATTTTTCCGCACGAAGTTTTTCGACGAAATCTTTGGTTACTAACGTGCCTCTTTCTAATCGGACTTCACCATCGGCATCCACTAAATCTTCTGCTAAAACGCGACCCGCTAGGCGATTATAAATGCCTAATTTCTTTGCATATTTGTAACGACCTGCCATGCCTAAGTTATAGCGTTTAGGATCAAAAAACTTTTGAATAATAAAGTTATTGATGCCATCATCGGTTCTGGGTTCGCCTGGTTTCATCTTCGAGAAAATTTGACTTAATGCATAATGGGTAGACACAGTGTCTGAATCTTTACCTAGGGTGTTACGAAGAATATCTTTATCACCAAATAAACCAATGATGGTTTCATCTAGCTTCTTTGCATATTCTTGAGTCCGTAGTTCTTTATTTTTACCTTCGAGTGTGGATTCATCAAATGCTAATAAAGACTTCAAAATAATCGTCGCGTACATTTTGCGTTGACGATCGATGCGAACAGATAAGACATCTTTTGCATCCGATTCAAATTCTAACCAGGTGCCGCGCATCGGAATCAAATCAGCCTTGAATAAAAACTTTCCAGTCTTATCCATTGCCTTCGATAAATACGCACCAGGCGAACGTCGGATTTGAGAAACGATGACTTTTTCAACACCGTTAATGATGAACGTACCAGAGTTGGTCATCAATGGGAAATCACCAAGGAAGACTTCAGATTCTTTGATGTTGCCATCTTCTTTAAAAATCAATCTTAAATTAACGCGTAAAGGAACAGAATAGGTCATATCCCGATCTTTACATTCTAAATATGTGTAGCTAGGGGCATCAAAACGGAATCCTAAGTATTCAAGTTTTAATGTGCCAGCATAGTTTTCGATGGGAAAAATATCTTTAAGAGCTTCATCAAGGCCTTTTTCTAAGAGCCATTGATAATTTTCGGTTTGCACTTCCACTAGGTTTGGTAGCGGGAGCGCTCCAGAAATCTTCGAATAATTGACACGGTTGTTATCCATGTTTTGATAGTGACGTGCACCACCAGTGCCAATTTTAAGTGGTCCAGTTAAAGCAACGGTATCGCGACCCACTTTCACTTTTTTCTTTGTCGTTTTTGCCATATGTCTCTCCTTATGGTTTTGCGATCAACACGAGATAGCCTTTGTCTCGGTCTCTGCGCAGGACCTTGCTAAACAACGTTAGCAAATAGGTCTCATGGGATGCAGCGCCTTTATCCTTGCGAATGACAAGATAGAAACTGCCATTGGGATTGAGGTGCTGTTTGGCTTCTTGATATAAACGATAGATTGTTTTTTTTCCGGCGCGAATCGGTGGATTAAAGGCAATCACATCGAAGGTTCGCGTCAATTCTTGAAAACCATCACTCGTCAATATGTGGAGATTCGTCAAGCCAAGACGTTGAGCATTATGTCTGGCATCAATGACTGCTCGTTCATTGACGTCTGCAAGTGTGAGATTCAAGTTTGGATTTAGACTTGCTAACGTTAATCCAACTGGGCCGTATCCACAGCCAAGGTCTAAGCAAGAACCGCTTAATGTATCTTGCAACAACACATTAATCAGCAATCGACTACCAGCATCAAGACCTTGCTTAGCGAAGATTCCGCTACTGGCTAGAAGGGTGAATTTTTTTCCACCAAGTTCATACGTTACCGTAAATTCCTTGATAGTTTTGGGTGGATTATTTTCGAAATAATGACCCATGTCACGCCCTCCTATAAAGTGGTAAAACCTGCCTTAATGAAAAGGCAGG
>VHBF01000121.1 GCA_016872075.1 Bacillota bacterium
TAAATATAAACCAAAAGTAGTAAAAGAGAGAATGAAGATTTTAAAAGCAATTGAAAGATAATGTTTCACGTGGTTTATTATAAGACAAAATCGGTTTTTTTATTCTGTTCTTAATGCAATGACTGGATCTTTTCTTGCAGCAATGCCAGAAGGGATTAATCCAGCTAGTAAGGTCAAGAAAGTTGATAGCACAACAAGACCGATTGCATATACGGGTGATAAGGAGGTGAAATTTTCAATCTCAATCAAATTCAGAATGATAATGTTAATCGGAATATTGAGAATGAGGGTGATGACAATCCCTAAGACGCCGGAAACAAAGCCAATGATAATCGTTTCTGCATTAAATATTCTAGCGATGTCTTTCTTTCTCGCACCCAATGAACGCATAATCCCGATTTCTTTAGTTCTTTCAATCACAGAAACATAGGTGATAATACCAATCATGATGGAAGATACTACCAGTGAGATCGAAGCAAAGGCAGTTAACACAATCGCGATAGTATTGATTAAATCGGTAATCGTCGAGGTGATATTTGCTGCTAGATCGGTATATCGAATCATGTCGAGTTCATCACGAAGCGCGGTGGTGCCATCGTAGTTATAAGCGTCGATATAAGCTTTGATTAAATCTTTGGATTCAAAAGAACTAGGAAAGATTTGCGCTGATACCGGTGTCATATCGCCACCAATTTGCCGCATTCTTTGTTGATAAACCGAGGCGGTATTAATCGCGGTGCCACCAATCACAAAATAACCAAGGTTGGTTTCAGGATTAAACCCGTTGATTTGACCTTGGACAACTTGAGAATTTAATGCCCCACTAACAGAGTCTTCGTAAGCAAAGTCGGTTAATGCGGATGTGTAGGCTAAACCGGCATTCAGTAATTCTGCACTCGCCGTTGGTTTCACTCTTAGGATCCCTACAACCTTTAATGGGAGTAATGAATCTTCGCTGGCTAAATCTGCATCTAAAACATCTTGCGGATCATTGGTTTTATAGATGGGTCTATTTTCCGTTGATTGATCTTGATCGAGTTGGTAATAAAGATTGTTAGGAATCCATTTAATTTTAAATAATCCTTCTTCAAAGTCTTCGGAAACCACATCTTCTAAATCAATACCATCATTCGCGTTAATATCATAGAAACTGAAGAAACTTTCATCGATGCGATTTTGTTTATCGACGATCAGCACTAATTCGTCTTTTGCTTGAGGATAACGGCCATTCAAAATGTCATATTGCGTGTTAATAAAGGCCTCATTGTTAGGTAACTCATAAAAGTTACGTGAGAATGCAAATTGACCGCCAGATCCAGCACTGCGAATGATATTGGTGTCAGTAGACGTTGTCACCATTAAATTCATTGACATAGACCGCGTATAGGTAATCGCATTGTAATAGCTTGCATCCATGCCTGCTAAATAATCTAGAAATTCATCATCGATTTTATTGTTGTGAAGTTGCACTTGCCCTGCGACATATTCCGTAATTGGCGTGTTTGGATCAGGAAAATCATTCTCAGAATCACGAACTGCAGCCGGTGGCCCAAATGCGGTGATGGATTGTGGGATGGAAATGGGAAAGCCTGCTAAGGTGTCACTTTGTAAGGACCCTACATAAATATTCATTCCTTCAGAAATCGATAACACTAAAGCAATCCCAATAATCCCGATACTACCCGCTAAGGAAGTAATTAAGGTTCGTCCTTTTTTGGTCAGTAAGTTATTCGCAGACGTTTTTAATGCAGTGGAGAATGGCATGGTCGTGCGCTTCGTCATTAGTTTTCCAGACGTTTCTGAATCAATCACTTCTGGACGAGAGTCATCGACCACGCGCCCATCTAATAGTTTTACGATTCGATCCGAGTGAGCAGCAGCAAGTTCCGCGTTGTGTGTGACCATGATCACCAATTTGCCCTTGGCAATTTTTTTAATTAATTCTAAAATTTGGCCGCTGGTGTTGGTGTCAAGAGCACCTGTAGGTTCATCGGCCAAAAGAATCTTTGGATTATTCACGAGCGCACGTGCAATTGCCACTCGTTGCATTTGACCACCCGATAATTGATTTGGTCTTTTGTGGACATGATCTTTTAGTCCGACTTCAATCAAAACATCAAGGGCTCGTTTGCGTCTTTCCTTTTGACCAACACCAGAAAGTCTTAAGGACATTTCCACGTTATCCAGGACAGATAAATGCGAGATTAAATTATAGGTTTGGAAAACAAACCCAATCGTTGCATTTCGATAACTATCCCATTCCGACTCCGTAAAGTTTTTAGTAGATTTACCATCCACAATTAAGTCCCCGGAGGTATAACGATCTAAGCCACCGATGATATTCATCATCGTTGTTTTTCCGCAT
>VHBF01000122.1 GCA_016872075.1 Bacillota bacterium
TTCAAGCAAAGGTGCGTTTTATACCATCATGACCGCCATAGCGGTAGCGCAAATAAACTTTTATTTCGTTAATCCAATTATTGTGATCGTTCTCGTTATGAGTTTAATCAGCCACGAGTACGGTCACTACATATTTGGTAAAAGCGCTGGCGGGCAAGCCACGCATCCTTTCTTTTTACCTTTACCGTACTTTCTAATAGGTTTAACAAATATAAAGAACATAAATCCTGAAGACAAACCTATCGTAGCATTATCTGGGATGTGGGCAGGTTTTATGTTCTTGTTTATGTTGTTTCTATTGAACAGTATCTACAATGTAATTAATCCTATAATTATATTGGTAATGATGGCGTTTGAGTTGCTTTTCAATTATTTTGGTTCTGATGGTAAAAAGTACAGATTATCACGAAAGGAGAATTAAATGTTTTATGTTGTATTAGCTCCAATATTGTTAGCTACTTTTGGGCTTAGATCGTTCAATCGAAGCAAACTCAAACAAAAGTTTACAATAAATGAACAAATGTACATAGATTCTATATTTGCAGAAATCATAAACAGTGTTTCTTTAGAAACCGAAGAAAAGGAAAACAATGTTTAGCAAAGAAGAAAAAGTAATTAAAGTAAAATCTTATTTAGATGATACTTATTTTAATGTTCAGGGTTTATCAGGACCAAACACCTTTGATCAAACTTATGTTATAAAAATGCTTACAAAAATGGTAGTCGGTGTGACCACAGTTTTGTGGACTTTTGTTGAACTTAAGGATTATTTAAAGATGCTAAGAGGAGAAAAATAAATGTCTGATCAAGAGTCGTTTGACAAGTTTACATTTTCTATGAAGCTTGCCGCGGAAACGGGAAAAGATATATCTAAAAAAGTGGATATCTTAGATGAAAGAATAGATAAGATTACCACCACAGTTTTGGTAGATGATATGCCGATTATAAAAGCGATTCTTGGGGTAACTAGAAGCAAAACTGATTTGAAAAAGATTGCTAAAGCTTTAGATAGACTTGCCGATATTATCGAAATTCATGATTCTTTGAAGAACAGACTTACGGTTATCGAAGCCGTACAGAACGATTCAAAATGGTTTGTATCTTCTTTTGCGGACTTTGAGAACGATATTGACGCAACAATCGCTCAGTTAATGCCACCGGAGGCAACATGATAAATTATGCTATAAAAACTAATGAGACGGGTTCTACAGTGATACAATCCGTCATAGAATCCAACAATCTAAAGCATGTAACAGACAAGGACATCGTATCTTTTTATTTGAAGATGTCCAATGGTGCTTTTGTTGATACTGGTCTTTTGCCGGTTGACGGCACTGGGCTGTTGGCATATCGCCAGGCGGGCAATCATGCCCAGATTGTCGTCCAACGGTCACCTAAAGTAAATAGAATCATTTGGGGCAGATCGGAACGCGATCAAGAAGCAGGAGAGTATTTTGTTGCTCAACCGTACCAAATATATATTGGTGACATACTTGACGACAATTTTTATGGAGCAAGAATATTTTATTCGCCGGTTCCAATAACGAACCCGAATGATGTGCTATATCACACAAATTTACCAAATACTAATTGCAAAGGTTATCGTGGTAATGGTGTTGGGTGGGTTTGTTTGTATCACACCGAAGTTTGGAAAGGGTTTCCAATCGGTGAAAAGATGGCCAGACTCATAGAGCGTTGTTCGGGTGCAGAAGCATTCAACGACGCCAATATGAATGAAACAGATGGTACACGATTTTATCAAGCTGCAGGAAAACCTCCACATCTTTGGAGTCCTACTCATTGGCAAAAGAAAACCGAAGAAGAAGGCATTGATTGGGTTACCGATTTGAATTTGTGGATACCCATTAAAGTCAATGGTATAGACGATCAGAGTTATCATTATGATAACGGGATTCCGTTAACAATAGGAATGGCCTTGACCGGCAATTATGCTGCGTATTATGGCGACACTTATTTACCCAAACCCGTTAATGCCATTGTTCGTCGACTTAACGAGAATTATAATGTCATGCAGGTTATCAAAAAAGCGTATGTTACTTCAGAAGCGGTCAATTCTGTTGCACCAAAAGCACAGGATCCGTATACCTACGCAGTTGAAGTTCGTGAAGTGAACGCAAAAAATATTTCTAAGCTTAATAAAAATAATAAAATCAGCGAAGAGAACGATGAAGATGAGCTAGAAGAACATGCCGTCATATGTAACCATTGTGAAACGAATATAAATACTGATGATGCATTCGTAGCTCCAAATGGTTCAGTCTTATGTCAGGATTGTTTTAGCGAAGCTTATGTAGTC
>VHBF01000123.1 GCA_016872075.1 Bacillota bacterium
AATAGTTTTTTAATTTCGGATCATCTACGGGGTTTTTGATGGCGATATGGAATGATTCCAACGCGGGTAATAACTTATCAATAAATCCTTCTGCCCGGTATCGAATTGCCTCTGAGAATGCTTTATCTTGAGACTTCCTCAAGTTATCCATATCTGCGAACATCATCGCGTATTTATTTTTCCAGTTATAGATTTCAGCTTCTGCGGCTTGTAATTTTTCTTCAATTGTCACTTGTTTTGTTTCTTGCGTTGGTTTTTCTGGTTCTTTTGATTCAGAAGATTTGTTTAATTCTTTTTCATTTTTTTCTTTCTCTTGTTTCATTTGTTTTTACCCTCCCCTTTCGGTTTCTCGGTTATTTTTTCAAAATATTTTTCTAGCATTTCTGTGACATATTCTAGTGCTGATAACGCCCGGTCGTAATCCATTCGCGTTGGCCCAACGATGGCAATTCGACTTTCTTTTTCTCCCGGCATTTTCAACTTACTAGAAACAATTGAGAGGTCATGATTTTCACCTTGATCACCAATGTTAACGGCCACATTACCAGTTGATTTAGCCACTTGGTTTAGTAATTTAGGTGACTCAAGTAAGGTCAGTACTTTTCTTAATTTGTCGCCATCATGTGCGAATTCTGGTTGGTTGAATAATGAATCTTTGCCATAAAGTTTGAGACGTTCACCCGCAAAATTTAAGAAGGCTTGAGTGAAGGCTTGGTAGACAACATCGTGTTCGGCAATATAATCTTCGAGGATCGGTTTAATGGCTTCCATTTTTGCCGATAATTCGGAAACAGGAGTTCCTCTTAAACGTTTGTTAATTAAGTTCATGCAGTCCGCTAAGGCGTCTTTTTCGATATTCTTTGGCAGAACAAACGTTTTATTTTCTACATAGCCTGAGTCGGTAATAAAGACCACGGTTGCAGAATTATTTTCTAAAGGTGTGACTTGAATACTCATCAATTTTTCTTGTTGGGCATTTGGACCTAACACAACCGAAGCCAGTTTCGTCATATTCGCGAGAATTTCCGAACTCTTTTGTATGATTTCCGTGACGGATTGCGCTTTTTGAGAAAGGATGACTTGGAGTTGTTGTTTAATTCTTTCATCCACGCTTTTATTGCGAAGGTGATTGACGTAATATTGGTAACCTTTACTAGAAGGTATCCGTCCAGATGAGGTGTGGGTTTTTTCAAGTAAACCCGCATTTTCTAATGCGAGCATTTCATTACGAATGGTGGCAGAAGAAAAGTTAAGTTCGTAAGTCTGGATGAGGGTTTTTGATCCCACTGGTAAAGCGGTTTTAATGAAATGTTCAACGATATGTTTCAGAATTAAGTCGCGTCGTGATAATTCCATACAAACCTCCTTAGCATTCATTATCTATGAGTGCTAAAAATATTATAACAAGGTTTTTGGCACTGTCAATTATAAAGTGCTAAATTAAATCTTTCGTTAATTTTAAGACGACGTAATCAAGTAATAACATACCTTCAAAACTTAATTTAGTACGGTTATTTTCAATAAGGATAAGACCTTTTTGGACCAATGGCAGTATCGTCTTTTCAAATAAAGTAGTGAATTGAATATGAAAAATCTCGTTGAATTCAGATAATGAAAAACCATCCTTTAGACGATAATTGAGCATGATGTATTCAAATCGTTTCATCTTTTCATCGATAACTTCTTCAACATCACGTTGCCATCCTTGTAGATATTTGGTCATGTTCTTGGTGTTTGTATAACGAATGCCTTGCAAATAACCACTCGCGCCTAAGCCCACTCCGATATATTCTTGATTTCTCCAATAGGTTAAATTGTGCCTGGATATTTCTTGATCACGGGCAAAATTACTCACCTCATAACGTTCATAACCATGGGCGGTTAAAGTTTGATAAATCATTTCATAATGATGGCGAGAAACTTCATCAGTTGCGGGTTTGACTTTTTGAATGCCAAAAACAGTATTGGGATGAATGGTCAAGGCATAAGTGGCGATATGATTAACATTTAATGATAAAAAATGCTGTAGGTCTGTTTTTAAATCTTCATCACTTACACGCGGTAAATCATAAATAAGGTCCACATTTATTCTCTGAAAACCCAATGATTTAGCCGTGGCAATTGTGTTGACAATATCTTGATGATTATGATGCCGATTTAGGGCAATTAAAGCTTCTTTTTTAAAGGTTTGGACACCAAAGGAAAGGCGATTAACACCTGCATTTTTCATTATTTTTAGTTTTTCAGGCGTGGTAGATTCAACGTTGCATTCCACGGTCCATTCACAGGATGGTGAAGCGTAGTTTTTTACGCC
>VHBF01000124.1 GCA_016872075.1 Bacillota bacterium
CAGCGAATGTGAAATGGACAGATGCGAATGCCCAAATTCGAATTTTCTTTTGGAATGCCCCCATTAACTTAGATTGGCCAGGCACCCCGATGACCTCAGAAGGCAATGGTTTATATTCTTACCGCTTTGAAACCTTTGCCCCGACGAATGTATTGTTTGTCAGATTGAATCCAAATGATGCCTCAGACGTTTGGAATCAAACCGTCGATTTAACCTATACAAGTGGGCAAAATTTATTTACGTTAACCGCTTGGAATAATGGAGAAGGAAAATCGATTGGTTCGTGGTCAACTTATCAATCTTCCACATCAAGTAGCCTAATAAGTTCCTCTTCGATGGTCACCTCATCGGACATGATGCTTTCATCTAGTTCAAGTTCGCTGACCAGCAGTGCGAGTGAAAGTTCCATCGCGAGTAGTTCTTTACCACCCTCGAGCAGCCAAACCCAATCCAGTACCATCATCAATTCATCTTCGATCATGGATAGTTCAATGTCATCAAGTCAAATTGTTTCCAGTGAATCAACATCCTGGATGAGTTCAAGCACGACCGTTTCTAGTGAAACAAGTAGCATTGCCAGTTCGCAAATGAACCCTTCTTCCTCGTTAACCAGTAGCGTGCTTCCCATCCAATTTGATGTGTACTTAAAAGTCAATGATCCATTAGCGGATTGGAGTCAAGGAAATGCGACCTTTAAACTCCATTATTGGGGTCATAATCAAAGTTCCGATTGGAACCAATTACCTTCGTTAACAAGTTTAGGCAATGGTATGTATCATTATGCTTTTTTGGATTATCAACCCACGCATTTATTATTTCAAAGACGATCGGCAGACCAAAGTATCATTTGGAATATGACCATCGATTATGCCTATCCGGGTGATGATGCTTTACTCACCATTACTTCCTGGTCTAGTCTAGAATATTGTGGTGATTGCCTTGATAAGGGAACCAAATCCACTGGCGTTTGGTCGACTTATTCGCCAGCTTGATTGTCTTCAGCTTCTTGATAATTTGCGCGCTTACGTTCGTTTTCTTTTAAGTATTTTTTTCTAAGGCGGAATGCTTCTGGGGTAATTTCCACCAATTCATCTTCGTTCATGTACGCTAAACACGTTTCTAAGGACATGCTGCGTGGGGCTTTTAATACGACTTTTAATTCTTTGTTCGCCATTCGCATATTCGTTAACGCTTTGGCTTTGACGACGTTGATGACTAGGTCGCGAGGATATTTATTTTCGCCGACAATCATCCCTTCGTATACTTCGGTACCCGGCGTGATAAACATGACGCCACGATCTTCGAGATTTTCAATGGAATAAGTCGTAGATCTTCCAGTTTCCGAGGCAATTAAAACCCCTTGGTGGTGACCTTTATTTGTATAGTTAGTTTTTGGCCGATGGTCTTTATAAACGTGTGATAGAATGCCGAAACCTTTGGTTAAGGTCATGAAGTCGGTATTCATCCCAATTAAACCGGCAGTCGGAATATCATAGGTTAAACGCGTGGTGACGTCACCTTGTTCCATATGCAAAAGTTGACCTTGGCGCGGTGAGACATAATCCATGATGCTACCGAGATATTCGTGAGGGATATCCATCACGAGTTCCTCATAAGGTTCACATAATTTACCATTGATTTCTTTGATAATGACACGGGGTTTACTGACTTCAAGTTCAAAGCCTTCACGTCGCATATTTTCAATCAGAATCCCTAAATGTAATTCCCCACGACCCGACACTAATAACGCATCTTCATTGAGAATATTTTCTACTCGTAATGCCACATCGCGTTGCGCTTCTTTTAATAACCGTTGTTGCATTTGGCGATAGGTGACAAACTTGCCAGATTTTCCCACAAAGGGTGAAGAATTAGGCGCGAACGTCATTTGCAGTGTTGGTTCAGAAATAGCAATCGGAGGTAAGGGACGAATGTCATCATTTTGACATAAGGTTTCACCAACGTTGATATCCGCAATCCCGGCAATCCCGACAATATCACCGGCGTGTGCAATCTCCCGTTCTTGTCTATCTAATCCTACAAAGGTAAACATTTTTAAGACTTTAACGGGTTTCAAACTACCATCCAAACGCAACAAGGTATACCCTTCTTGAATTTTTAAAGTGCCAGATTTGACGATGCCAATGCCGATGCGACCCACAAAATCGTTATAGTCAATTAAACTCGGTTGAAATTGTAAGGTGCCATTTGGGAAAACCCTGGGAGAAGGGATTTCCACAATAATTAAATCAAACACAGGACCAAAACCTTTTTTCTGA
>VHBF01000125.1 GCA_016872075.1 Bacillota bacterium
CCTGGATGGTGATGGCAATCATCATTATTTTTTCCTTACTCGTATATAGACAAGCAAAAGCAGCTGATCCATTTGCCAAACCAAAAGGTATCTTATTGGTTGCTGAATGGATAGTGGTGACTGTTGAAGGTTTAGTCAGGACAAATATGGGATTTCATTTTAGATTTCTTTCACCTTACTTTTTAGGGATTACTTTATACGTATTCATTGGTTTTCTTTTTGGTTTAACCGGTTTATCATCCCCATTAAGTTATTATTTAAACACCTTTACAATCGTTTTAATGTCCTTTATTTTAATCCATTTTACTGCGATTAAAACAAACGGTTGGAAGTATTTTAAACGTTTTATTGAACCTTTTGTTGTCTTCTTACCAATCAATCTTGTGTCAGTGTGGTCACCACTTGTGTCGATGAGTTTCCGAATTTTTGGCAACATTCTTTCTGGATTTATTTTAATGTCCCTTATTTACTTTTCATTAGGGCAATTGTCTGATTGGATTTTTTCGTTTTTACCAAGTGGTTTATCGTCCCTTTGGTTGGCACCATTGATTGGACCGTGGTTCCATCTCTATTTTGATTTGTTCTCGGCGCTAATCCAAACCCTTGTTTTCATTTCTTTATCGATGCTTTTCATCGCTCAGGAAGGCCCTGCGCGTCCAAGCAAAGATGAAGAGGAAAAACATGCATTAATTGCATGATATATAGAAAAGGAGAATCTATATGATCTTATCCGTGATGATGACGTTAGTAGCTCAGTTTGCAGTCTTAGCCCCTGTTTTGGCTGACATTAATAAGGGGTTAACTGGCATTGGTGCAGGTTTAGCAGTTGGTCTGGCGGCAATTGGTCCAGGTGTTGGTGAAGGGCAAATTGTTTCCAGTGCCATTGAAGGTATGTCAAGAAACCCTGAAACCGCAGATAATCTTCGGGCAACGATGATTCTTGGAGTCGCCTTAGACGAAACGACTGGTATTTATGGCTTATTAATCGCCATCCTCTTAATCTTCGTTTATTAATCATGAATCTTTGGTTTATCCTGACGGGTCCTGTTGACCCACAAAGTATCATTGATAAGTTGATTCCTTCGGGCATTTGGCCTTTCATCATGCAACTCCTCTCAACATTGGTGATGTTGGTGATTGTCAAGCGATTCCTTTATCAACCGATTAAAAATATTTTGGTTCAACGCTCCGTCTTCGTCAAAAAAACTTTGGATGAAGCGATTGCCAGAGAAAAACAAGCGCAAGCACTCAAATTATCATTAGAAGCAGAAACCAAAAAAGTGCAATTATCGTTAAAGACCCTTCGCCAAGAAGCGCTTGAGGAAATTGAATCGACAAAAGCGCAATTACTTTCTGAGGCGCAAATTCAAGCCAATCGTTTAAAGGAAAAAGCAGCATTGGAAATTTCTCAAGCAAAATCGCAAGCACTTTTGGATATCGAAAGAGAAATTGTGGGTGTCGCTTTAGACGCATCCAAAAAAGTCTTGCAACGTGAACTAACTAAACAAGATAATGAAAAAATTATCGAAGATTTCATTAAGGGATTAAGAAATTAATGGACGGAATTGCTTCAAGATACGCTTTAGCGTTAAATAAAATTGCCAAAGAATCCGGTCAATTACAGGCCGCTCTTGAATTATGTCAACAAGCCTTAGTCCTCTTTGATACCGAGGTTAGTTTACTTAAATTTTTGGCCAATGAATTTTATGCAAAAGAAGATAAGTTCAAGTTTATTGATCA
Organism: Bacillota bacterium; assembly: GCA_016872075.1. Lineage (GTDB taxonomy): Bacteria > Bacillota_I > Bacilli_A > RFN20 > CAG-826 > UBA970. The sequence goes on from VHBF01000125.1 coordinate 1,741, forward strand.
AGTCTTTCCAGTTGAATCCTGGTTATTTGTTAGTAATTTTTTAAAATTATTGCTTAGCAAACATCGAATCAACTTCACCCAATCCATTTTAAAAGAAGCGATTGAATTGATTCAAAAAGATTTAAAAACCCAAGATGGAATTGTTTACTCTGTGACCCCACTTAGCGATGAACAACTAAAGAAATTAGAAACTGCATTAAAAAGTTATTATGGTTATCCAGTTACGCTCCAAAACCTAATAAAGCAAGATTTAATTGGCGGTATTCTCCTGGATATACAAGGCAAAGTATTTGATGCTTCAATGATAGAAAAATTAAATAATCTCCGTTATAGATTATTGAAAAGAGGATAGGTTATGAAAATCAAACCTGAAGAAATCTCCAATCTTATCAAGGAACAAATCCAATCCTTTAATCAACCATTTAGTGAAACCGATACGGGAAAAGTGATTTCCGTTGGCGATGGGATAGCCCTTGTATATGGTTTAGAAAAAGCAATGATGAATGAACTCGTG
>VHBF01000126.1 GCA_016872075.1 Bacillota bacterium
CGACTAATATTTTTTGCCGCAACGCTTCCCAAATCGAGACCAATACTTCCGCATCATAAATGGCGCGGTGAGCCTTATCTTCTTCATAGGTAATGCCTAAACGCTTCGCTAAGGCACCTAGACGGTGACTATTGGCATCTGCATATAAATACCGTGATAGAGTCAACGTATCAATAACCGGAGGTTTAAAAGCAAGATTGAGTCGATCGAACGCCGCCACCATAAATCCCATATCAAAAGGCGCATTATGAGAGACAACAATGGCATCTTTAAAAAACTGCAAAATTTTATCTTTAGATTCAGCAAACGTGGGTTGGTCTTTCACCATCGCCATGGTAATGCCACTGACATCACTGGCAGCTTGACTAATAATCACATCTTCAGGATTGATCAACATTGATAAACGATCAATGATTGCTCCTTGTCTGATTCTTAAAGCGCCAATTTCGATGATGCGATCATAACGAGAAGATAAACCTGTGCTTTCTAAATCAAAGACCACATAATCGGTTTTTTGTAATGAGATTTGACTGGGATTCATGATGTGGGAAATATGGTCATCAATCATATAAAGTTCAGAACCATAAATCATTTTCAGTCCATGCTTTTTTGCCGCCGCTTGCGCTTCAGGAAAACCTTGGACCACACCATGATCGGTAATGGCAATCGCTTCATGGCCCATCTGTTTGGCTAAAGCACAATAGGCATCGATATCGCCAACCCCATCCATCGTTGACATTTTCGTATGTAAATGTAATTCCACACGTTTACGTGAGGCATAATCTTCTCGCATCCCAATCGGTTTTTCTTTGACTAATTCTTTAATAAAAATGCGCGGTTCTTGATTGATTTGATCAAGGGCAACCCCACCGCGAACGCGAATACGATCGCCTTCTTGTAAGGTTTGTAATAAGTTCAAATCGATATCTGCATCCCGATTATTGATGGAAGCAAGGATCGCATGAGCGCCTTCTGCTAAAACAAAACGGATCACCAAATTTCCATTAAATTCACGACGAAATAAATTGTAAATGGAACCCACTACTTCAACATGACCACTGTTGAGTTTAATGTCATGAATCGCCATCGGCACATGCTCACCTTTTTGCCGTAACTTTTTTTTCGCCTCAACATTGACTTGTTGTTTGACATCTTGCTCGTAACTGATGGCAAGTTGAGTTTCCGCTTCTTTGATGCGTTCAAGGTGTTCGCGAATGGATTGCTCTTGGTCTTCATCTTCAATCCGTGAGGCAATTACCGCTTTAACTTGCTCTTGTAGTTGATCGACTTTTTCTTGATTGACTTCGGCAACCTTAGGAAGAATTTTATGTTTAAAGACAAGCGGATATTGTAAAAAAATTAATAAATCATTGAGTTGCGTCCACATCGATTTTTCTTGATCAAAAGCTTCTTGATTGGGATAGGTAATGGTGATGTTATTGCCATTGAGTAATGGTAATCTTCCATACGGTTGGCGAAATTGAACCTGATACCAATCCATCATCAACTGCAACATCGAAGTCAACGTTGGCGGTTGCCGATACGTAAAGGTAAATTGGGTGGGATAATTTAATTGACTGATTCCGGCTAAAAAGGGCTCAAGTAAAGCATACGTCCATGGCGTATCCTTCGTAACAATCATGTCCCATTGTTGCGGTTTAAGCGGATTCTTTGTCACCGCTTCAAATTGCAAATCAAAACGTTCTGGATCGGTCAATCCAATACTTTGTAAAAACCGAACCATTTGCTCTTGCATGTTATACCACCAACACGAGTGCCAAAATATCTTTTATCAATAAAAACACCATTAAGCTCATCAAGATAAAAAAACCAATCAAAGAAATCGTATTTTTAATGGAAGCAGGAATTTCTTTTTTAAAGATGCCTTCAATGGTAATCACAAGCAGATGCCAACCATCCAATCCTGGAAAGGGTAATAAATTAAAGACCGCTAGGTTAACCGAAATCAAACCCCAAATAAAAATATACGATCCTAATCCTAAATTATTGAGAATGGAGGAAGTCGTGGAAAAGATGGCAACAATGCCACCGACTTGATCAAGGTTTTGCCCTTGAAATAATTCCACAACCGTATTGATGATTAAAGTGACGCCTCGCCACCAATCGCGACCGGCTTCCCCAAGCGCTTCGATAAAGGTGTAATCGGTCATGATTACGTAAAAACCGATCCCTAATGGTTCGAATGTAAAACCAGTATCCGTAACCATCGCTTCTAGGCGAATGGTGA
>VHBF01000127.1 GCA_016872075.1 Bacillota bacterium
CTGTCAAGTTATTTTACTTTACAGAGTTGAAGGTAAATATGCTTGGAATCACTTGACCTTCATAGGTAAAAAAAGTTTGATTTGCCCAGGAAGTAAAGTTATTCAAACCTTGGATAGGAATCCAAGCTGGTTCCCAATACACCATTCCAAGACCTCGACCACCAGCAATTTCAGTCATCATGGATAGCGTGTCATAAACTAATTGAGATTGCCCGGCAATAGTCGCTGGATAAGATGAGGCAATATTTTGCGTTGGGCCGTATATATTAGTGCCATTAGGATTCGATTTTAAAGTATATGCTTGGGCAGTTTCAACAAGAAGAATATCCTTTTCAAATTGAATGGAAAGTTGATTGAAATTTGCGACAACTTCTGCAATGGTTTCATTCCAATAACTATAATAACTTCCCGCGATGATATCCAGATCAACGCCAGCAGACAGTATCGCCAAAAAGAAATTATAGAATTGTACATGATCATTTGAGCTCGCCAAATGGATGATAATTTTAGTTTTTAAGGAAGTTGATCGAACCGCTTCAATACCACTATTGAGTAATTGTATTAATGGCATAAAGTTAGTCTCATTGTTTTGATAAACTTTACCATCATTCCAAAGCATGCCATTGTTAATTTCGTTTCCAATTTGCACATAGTCTGGAGTCAATTCCAAATTGTTGAAGTGTCTCATCGTTTCATTGGTGTAATTCCCTAAAGCTTCGACAAGCTGCGGGAACGATAAATATTTCCATGCATTTGGTTTCGTTTGATTGCTTGGATCTGCCCACGTATCAGAATAATGAAAATCTAAAAGCCATTTCATTCCATAATCTTTCGCAATACTTGCAATACGAGTAACCGTATCTAAATCTAGATAGCCACCATTCCAAGGATGATAATTAACTGGATCATGCCATAATCGTAGCCGAATCAAATTAATTCCAGCTCTTTTCAAGATGGAGAACAAGTGCTCACTTTCGCCATATTCATTCAAATAGTTCCCGCCATTTAACATTACTTCGTCGTAGGTTGAAACATCAACACCTCGAATAAAGTCTTGCCGGTGAGGTCTCCGTTTTGTGTGGGTTAGTTCATTAATATTAAAAGTGGCATCATAGTCAGAAAGATAACCATAATCAATGGGCTTTGAGGTTTCCGTTGCACAACTACTTAAAATTAGGACCAGCAAGGCCATTCTTTTCATAACCTCATTATAAACGCAGCCATTGATAAGTGGGGTGGCTTTTGCTAATATAGTAAAGCATGATTACATGCTAGAAGTGGTCCGCTATGGTCACAATCCACAAGAACACTTTGACAAACATTATGAAGGAGGCAATCGATCATGAATCAAAAACTCGTCGATCAGATTAATGCCGAGCAGCTCAAGAAGGAAGTTCCAAGTTTCAAATCCGGTGACACTGTCAAAGTGATGGTGCGCATCATTGAAAGTGGTAAAGAACGTTTACAAGCATTTGAAGGCATTGTCATTGCCCGCAAAGGTAGTGGCATCAATGAAAGCTTCAAAGTTCGCAAGGTGTCAGGGGGAATCGGTGTTCACCGTATTTTCCCAGTTCACGCCCCCACTGTTGCCAGTATTGAAATCTTAAAGAAGGGTAAAGTTCGTCGTAACAAACTCACCTATCTATCTAAGCTTTCTGGTAAGGCCGCTAGAATTAAAGAAGTTTTAGAATAACTTCATTGATTCAATCATTGTGACAACCAAGATTCCTTCGGGAATCTTTTTTGTTGTCTGCGAGGGAAGTGATTATAATAGTAAAGATGAAATACCTTCCCACTTGGTTAAAAAAAGTTTTGTCGATTCTTTCCCAGTTGCTTTTTATTGCCCTCATCATCACCGGTGGATTGGTCATCTTTCATAATTTTTATTTCACGCCGATTAAAATTGTGGGTAGTTCGATGGAACCAACCCTCGTCAATCAAGAATTCGGCGTGATGGATCAAAATCCACAAACCATCGCTGGATTAACTCGATTTGATATTGTGATTGTTCAACAAAATCCGACTGTCAATCGTTATCTTATCAAACGCTTAATTGGTTTACCTGGAGAAACGATTGCCTTGCAAAATGATGGCAGTTTGCTTGTCAATGGCCTTTTGATTGAGCAAGATTTTCTTCCCGATTCTGGATACCAAGAACGGACCTGCACGAATATGAATGCCATTGGATGTGTGCCGTTAACGCTCGA
>VHBF01000128.1 GCA_016872075.1 Bacillota bacterium
TTCCCAAGGCGCTTTTATTCACTGGTGGTTTTGCATTGGTTGCGATGATAGTTAATGCACTCACTAATCAAGACTTTTTATTATTAAATTATGGGACTGGAAGTCCGTTTCAATTTTTAATCACAAACTCTAAACTTCTTTATCAATTGAAGATGATTGGCTTAGGTGCTCTTTTAATCAGTCTATTTTTTATCGTAGGACAGGCACTTCAAAAAATATCGATATAATCGATATTTTGATTTTTAAAATGTTTTCACAGAAGGGAAATAGCAACAAAAATCGCGATTGAGCGTATAACTAAAGTTAATAGGAGGAATGTTAACATGGCCACTCCAAAACCAGCGGCAAAACCAGCACCAGTCCCACCGAAAGCTCCTGCTGCTCCCGCAAAACCAGTTAAGAAGTAAGTTCTTAGAAGTCACATCGCCAAACGGTGTGACTTTTTTTATTTGCGTTAATTAAGATGTACAATGAATTGATGAATAAATTATTGAAAAAAGTTCTTATCCATCCCGGATTTATTCTTGCCACATGGTTTGTATTTGTATTCTTCATGGTTGTGATTCTACCAGCAGTTTCCATGGCAACTTACGAACAAGGTTTGACTGAGTCGATTGATACAAATTTTTCTTTTGATCCAAGTTTGATATATCAAATTGTCGATGCTTATGGTGTCAATGGTCGAGCCTATTATATTTGGCAACGTTGGACGTTTGATCTGATTTGGCCGTTGGTGTATGGTTTACCTTTATTTGCCACCTTGAATCGATTCATTCAACCCAAACTCAATTTTAGAAAATGGATTGTGTTGCTTCCATTGTTTGCAACGCTACTTGATTACCTAGAAAACATCATCTTTACCTTATTGGTAACTTTGTATCCTATTGAAATCCCTTTATTAGCATGGATTGGTGTCACGGTGAGTGCCCTCAAATGGTTTGCCTTAGGCACTGCGATGGTGTTAGTAACGTTATTACCGTTTTTTTGGCTATATTCCTGGGTCCGGCAAACGTTGAGAAAAACTTCTTAAAATATTTTAGCCCCAAGACTATACTTTTAGATTTCACGTTTTATCATGTAATTAGAGGGTGGGAGCTACTAAAGACCATCCTTCTAGATACACAAAAATTCGTCCGTGAGCTTAGGTAGATGGTTGAGTTTCCGTAAGAGATGCCTCTGACAAGGTCCTCTAAAGCCGGGTTCCCATCCTCCGCGGCCTATCCAATCAACATGATAGAAGAAGTGGTCATAAGACCACTTTTTTAGTTAAATTGATTTTATATCCGATTCCCCATTTGGTTTCAATAATTTGTGGGTTATCCGGATTGAGTTCAATTTTTTTCCTTAAACGACGAATATGAACATTAAGGACATTGCCGTTATCGTAATAATGATCTTGCCAAATCATTTCATACAGTTCTTTTTTCATAAAAACCTTATCAGGATGCGTTGCTAAAGTTAATAAGATATTAAATTCTAATTTGGTCACTGGTAAGATTTCTATTCCTCGACTAATCTGATAATTGTTGGTATCCAGGACCAAATCCTGGATGGTAATGAATTTTTCTTTTGTTAGCGGCTTTTGAAATTTTCTTTTTAACAATGCCTCGGTGCGAATAATCAATTCCTGTTGAGAATACGGCGCGTAAATCACTTCATCCGCTCCATGATGGAATGTTGATTCCAAGAGGTTTTCATTTTTAGGAATGATGCAAAGAATTGGGATATCTTTGACTAATTTGATCTTTTTAATGACATCCAACTTTAAATTTTCTAGTAAGTTTGTTGAATGTAAGAAAATTAAGAAATCGGCTTTGATGGTTTGAATTTTGGTTTCAATTTGATGAATCGGTAAATGATGCAAGGTACCGCCGATTTTATGCTTTAAAAAATCAAAACTCGTCTTCAATATATTCTCGCTATGTATTACAACAATTTCCATCCAAGTTCCCCCATTGGATTAAATTTGACTAGTATTATTTTATGACTTTTATCTTACATCATTTATTAACTATTTATTAAGTTAAATTAAAAATAATACAAGATTGATAAAAAAATTAATATTAGTTGGGGGATAATGGATTTTCTTACTTAACGAACTCGCGCTATTATCATTCAAGCGCTAACTGAATAACCTTTTTTGACCAGGCTAAAATTTTTTTACTAAGTGTGTTCATCAATGCGTGCTTTGCAGGCAT
>VHBF01000129.1 GCA_016872075.1 Bacillota bacterium
AGTCATTCTTGATTTTGTCGTGGTTCATTTTGCAAGTGATGGATTTGGACTTCATGAATTTGACGGCAGTAAACTCTATGAATATTTTGATCCTCGACGAACCTATTCACAATGGGGATCTCCCCAATTTGATTTAGGAAAACCCGTCGTTAGAAGTTTACTTTTTAGTAGCATTAATTACTTTATTACCAATTTCCATCTAGATGGCATTCGCATTGATGCGGTCAGTAATATTGTCTATTGGGCTGGGAATGCACAACAAGGAGAAAATAGTTCTGGGATAGCGTTTATTAGAGACCTAAACTACTTTATCCATCGGTATCACCCTAGCGTCATGACGATTGCCGAAGACTCAACGGCTTTTAGCGGGGTGACTCGAGCAGTTGAACATGGTGGCTTAGGATTCGATTATAAATGGGATATGGGTTGGATGAATGACACCCTAAAATATTACGGTGTTGATTTTATATATAAATACTATGACCATCATAAATTAACGTTTTCAATGCATTATTTTTACTCGGATAACTTCATGTTACCTTTATCACATGATGAAGTAGTTCATGGTAAAGGTACCATCATTAACAAAATGTGGGGAAGTTATGATGAAAAGTTTGCTTTATTGAGGAATTTATACACGTATCAATGGATGCATCCTGGCAAAAAACTGACCTTTATGGGCAATGAATTTGCCTCATTTGATGAGTGGAGTGAAAAGAAATCCTTACCTTGGTTTTTTACACAATTCCCTAAACATGACTCGATTCGGCAATTAATTAAAGATTTAAACGCCCTTTATCAACATGAACCTACGTTACATTTTGAAGAACATAACCCCGCTCATTTTCGCTGGTTAATGGTTGATAATCGCAACGATAATGTGTACGCTTTTGAACGAAAAGTTAAGAATTCTTCAATTATCATTGTTTTCAATATGAAAGGTAACTACTATAATAACTATGATATTGGTGTCTTTGATTCAGGGACCTATGAAGAGGTTTTGAACACAGATAACGAAATCTATAGTGGCTGGAACCGTATCAATCGCGGACCGATTGTCACCAAACCAGTTCAAGGTCCAGAAAGAAGACCTGTCACCATCACCATTAGTATCGGCTCATTCGCTGCAATCGTCTTAAAAAAAATTAGCGATCCAATCGCAAAATAAAAGGAGTCTCCCTCACCATGTTTAAGAACAAAGATCAATTTAAACAGATTTTCCTTGAGCGTTTACAATCCAAATTTGGTCGCAACGTTCAAGACAGTCATATTACCGAAAGATATGAAATTATCGGACATATGATTCGGGATTATGCAGGGGAAAACTTAAAAAATCTTCGAACCACAGATAATCAAAAGCACCCAAGACAATTGATTTATTTTTCCATGGAATTTCTCATCGGAAAACTCATGCTCAGTAATTTACAAAATCTCGGCATTTATGAGATTGTGGAAACGAGTTTAAAAGAACTCAAACTTTCCTTACAAGAATTAATTGATATGGAAATGGACGCGGGTTTAGGTAACGGTGGTTTGGGTCGCCTTGCCGCCTGCTTCTTAGATTCTATTGCCTCTTTAGGTTATGCCGGACATGGCAATACCATTCGTTATGATTATGGTTTTTTTAAACAAAAAATAGTGAATGGTAAACAAATTGAAGTCCCTGACATTTGGCTTAAAAATGGCAATATTTGGGAAGTGAAAAACTTAAAACATGCAGTCGATGTCAAATTTTATGGGCAAGCTGAAACGTATTTACGGCCAGAAGGCGGTTATGCAATTCGAACGGTGAATGCTTTAAATGTTCGCGCGGTTCCTTATGATATGGCCGTAGTTGGATATCGAAATAATGTGACGAATAATTTGCGTTTATGGGCAGCAGAACCGACAGAAGAAAACATTCCTACGAACCAAAGCTTTAAAGAATATTTACAAACTGTTAAAGAAATTACGCATGGTTTATACCCAGATGATTCGACTGAACAAGGTAAAATTCTTCGATTAAGACAACACTATTTTTTAGTTTCAGCAGGCTTACAATCTGTCATCGCCTCTCATTATCGCCGTTTTAAACGCGTGGATAATGTATCCGACTATTTTGTTTTTCAATTGAATGACACCCATCCAATCTTGGCGATTCCAGAGTTCATGAGAATCATGATGGATGAATATGATCAACCATGGGATGCAGCT
>VHBF01000130.1 GCA_016872075.1 Bacillota bacterium
TAACTTTTCTTGAAGACCTAATTGAGCAAGTTCGTAAAAAGCATTAAAAAAAGCAGGATCTGTTACTGAATAAAGTTTATCCAATCCAGTAACAGGATTGCGCAAACGAATATGCTGCGCTTCATACATCGGAGTACACAAATTGTATGAAGAAGTCTTGGCAGAATCTATGGCAACTTGGCTCGGAGTGCGTTGTTCTTCTGCTCTTTTTTGTTTTCTGCCGGGCATAGGCGCCATAAAGTCTCCTTCATTGTTTAAATTATATAAAATTAAAAAGATATGTCACAGCATAATATTATTTTTAATTTTATTTATGATAATCAATATATTATCATAAACTTGTGACCAAAAAGATCTAGACTCTTCTCTTTGATGCATTTGATAAAGTTCTTCTTCCCAAATTTGAAAATCTTCATTCATGTCAGTATCCAATTCCCAATCAAAAAAAGAACTTTCTTCACTGCTGTCTTCAAAATCAAAATACATAAATTCCTTTCGTGCCCAGAACGGGAATCGAACCCGTACGCCATCGTTAAATGGCGAGGGGGTTTAAGCCCCTTGCGTCTACCAATTCCGCCACCTGGGCAAAAATGGTTGATTAGTCAACAGAAAAAGGTACATTTAAATATGAACCTTCTAAAACATCAATCGCGTTCTTAATGAGAAGGGCAGATTCTTTAATCTCTGTGGTTTTTAGCGGGTCGCTTTGTAATGTTTGCAATATATAATTTAACTGAGGCAAATTCTCAGGGGTTAACATAAATGCAATAGACAAATTATACTCCTTATTATATTAAATAAAAATTATATTTCTAAAAAAATAAAAATATAATCCAATACTTTGTATTAACTTTCCGTTATTTCTTTTTTTATTCTAAGCATTAAACATATAATGCACAAATTAATTTTATATTTGAATGAATAATTTACAGATTCAGATATAAGCAAACAATCTTTGCATTTAAGAGATTTAGATTGTCTAAACATCAAATTTATATCTGTTCATTAAATTAAGCGTGGAATTTATTATATCGTATGATATGGATACGTACTGATAATTGTCGTTTAGACCGAGAACAAGAACTGGCCCGTAAAGGTCATTGACATATTCTTGTCCCGGATACAATGATCTGGCCAAAGACACGGCAAAAAAATTTATTTGATTATATTGGCGTGCGACCTCGGTGGACATAATGAAACAATGTGTGTCATCAAATCGTTTGGTATATGTTTTAGCACCGAAAAAAAGATAACGCTTTAAATTGTCGACAGAATCTTCGACAACAGAAGGCGGATCATGCAGATGTATATACAAACCTCTGCATTCTTTATGCATTATGTTGAACATGTAAAACCTTACTTGTTTTTCGGATATATATGAGCAAAAGACGAAGGCGTCGTTTCCTTGCCGTATATAGAAACTGCCGTGATATAACACATGTTGATCGTACTTGCTGGAACATTCAGCTTGTAAGTGTCGATAGAATATTTGTTTTGGTGAGGTATGACGTACTTTTGATCTTTGTCACAATACAAATTGTAATGAGAAACAAACGTTCGACCAATAACAGGAACTCTGTATTTTACATAAACCGCAGTCTTATATCCGCCATACAAATCCAACAAAAGCGGCTTTGTCATAGTGGGATAAAACGGCGGTTTAGGAACTGTTGTTGTTGGCGGTGGAACAACAGTAGTAGTACTGGACGGAGGCACGGTTGTTGTGGTCGTAGTCGTAACTGGCACCGTTGTGGTGGTTGTCACAGGGGTGCCATCTCCGAACAAAAGATCGAAATACAACCGAGGTATTTTTATGCCGCTATAAGAATCAATCGCTTTTGGAGCTTGATTTGTCAAATCAGATATCACGCTAGAAACACTTTTTGAACCGAATTTGGAACGATGCAAAGCGAAAGCCCCAGACACATGAGGTGCCGCCATAGAGGTTCCCGAAGCATGTCGGTAAGCATCCAAAACGGAAGCCGACTGTATCATGTTCCCTGGAGCAGCAATCGTGGTCGATTCGGATACATTTGAAAAAGATGTTATGAAATCAGATTGCGATAAAGTAGCGGCAACCGAAACGACATCGGAAATACAAGCAGGTGCCGACATTCCGACAGCATAAGAATTGCCACTGGAAACTACGGTGGCAATATTTTTGTCGCGC
>VHBF01000131.1 GCA_016872075.1 Bacillota bacterium
CTGCGCAAATGCAGATGGTTAAAACCGGTTATATGCATGGTTATATGAGAATGTATTGGGCAAAAAAAATCCTTGAATGGACGGCTTCTCCGGAAGAAGCGTTAAAAGTGGCAAATCATTTAAATGACCAATATGAAATGGATGGACGAGACCCGAACGGTTACACGGGTACCGCTTGGGCGATTGGTGGCGTCCATGATCGCCCTTGGCGAGAAAGACCAATTTTTGGCATGATTCGTTATATGAATGCTGCCGGTCTCAAACGTAAGTTTGATATTGGTGCTTACGTTCAACGTTGGTTAAATACCTCAATCATCGTAAAATAAAAGTATGGAAATTCAATTATACAATGGTCTACATGATCGCTTAGAAACTTTTAAACCGATTCAACCAGGGAAAGTTAGCATGTATGTTTGTGGACCGACTGTCTACGATTATGTCCACATTGGTAATTTGCGGCCCCTTGTTGTCTTTGATGTGTTAAAGAAATTATTGATCGCGCTTGGTTATCAGGTGCACCATGTTTCAAATTACACCGACATCGATGATCGCATCATTGAAAAAGCGCAAAAAGAAAAAGTCGATGAAATGACGATTAGTCAACGGTATATCAAAGCTTATCAACAAGATGTGGCAAAGATGAATGCCCTCCTCCCCAACCAAACCCCTACGGTCACGGAACATTTGCCAGCGATGATCGCTTTTATCGCCAAGTTAATTCAAGACGGTTTTGCTTATAAAACTTCTTCAGGTGATGTGTTTTTTCGCGTAGAAAAAATTAAAAATTACGGGCAACTATCGCATATTGATTTACATGAAAATAAAATTGGAGCAAGGGTCGAAGCGAATCCAGAAAAGGAAAATCCATTTGATTTTGCCTTATGGAAACATACCACTTCCGGGATTAAATTTACGGCACCTTTTGGTGAAGGTCGTCCGGGATGGCACACCGAATGTGTGGTGATGATTAAAGAAACATTCAACCAAACCTTGATTGATATTCACGGTGGTGGTTTTGATTTAAAATTTCCGCATCACGAAAATGAAATTGCCCAAGCACAAGCGGCTTATCAATCTCATTTAGCAAACTATTGGTTACATAATGGTTTCATTAATTTAAATGCGGAAAAGATGAGTAAATCCACCGGCAATATTTTTCTTGCTAAAGATTTTTTAGCAACGTATTCTGGACCTTTACTTCGTTACATTTTATTAGCGACGCATTATCGGATGCCGGTGAACATTTCCCAATTAATTATTGATAATGCTCAACAAGAACTAAAGAAAATTCAAATTGGCATTGCTCATCTTGCGTCTTTTATCCAATTACATGGAGGTAGTGTGCTTACGCAAAAGGGGATTGCCCCCCAAGCCTTTTTAGCAGCCCTTGCTGATGATATTAATACTTCCAACGCCTTAACCATTCTCCATCAGTATGTCAAGGAAGCCCAAGCTTTATTAAGACAACCGCAAACGCTCCTCGAACCTTTTCTTAACCGTTTCTTTACAATTCAAGCGATGTTGTCTATACTTGGTTTAGCGATTGAATTTACGATTTTAACTAAGGAAGATCACCAGTTATACAAGGATTATGTTTCCGCAAAATCCAATCAAAACTTTGGTCGATCGGATGAAATTAGAAAAATCCTTCATCAGCGAAATATTCTCTTTTAAATCAATCAAGGAGTAGGATTATGACAATTTTCAGTGTCGCGACCATTGACCAATTACTCGTGGATTTTCTAAATCAATTCATCCCTCCATTTGGGAATTTTTTGTTAAGTTTATTATCATTAATGATGGCAACTTTTCTTGCAGGTTTGATTGGTTATGAACGTGAATATCATGGTCACTCAGCTGGATTAAGAACCCACATTTTAGTGGCATTAGGGTCTTCATTAATTATGCTTTTATCTGTTTATGGATTTGGGGATTTTAATCTTGATCGCGATCCGGCTAGACTAGCAGCCCAAGTCATCACCGGGGTTGGTTTTATCGGTGCCGGGACCATTATTCAAAATGGCTTTGATATCAAAGGTTTAACAACTGCGACAACGTTATGGTTGGCGATGGCGATTGGCTTAGCAGCAGGCGCTGGTCAATTTTTATTGGCAACCACCGGTTCTTTAGTCGGTTTATTTACCCTCACCATGCTGAGAAAATTT
>VHBF01000132.1 GCA_016872075.1 Bacillota bacterium
CATTTAACACCTCTAAATTTTCAAAGGCAAACTCGTTATTAGCTTTTGTTGCATCTACTTTTTCTATTCTTCTCTGAATGCTTTCCAATGCGGCCTTAGGCGAAGACATAAAAGCTTTGAATATCCCAACAGAAAATAGAAAATCTTCTTTTGGCTTTCCATTTTTAAAGGCATTCAATGCGTTCAACTTTAGTTCTTGCTGATATTGTAAAAAGTCAGTTTCAGCAGCACTCAGTTTTGCAGAACTCCTAACTATTTTGCGTTCCTGAAAATTTGCCCGAACTGTTTCATCGGTAATATCATTTTTAAACCGTCTAACGTAATATGGCTCTACATGTAATTTGTCGTACTCACCACTTTTAGGGATGGCTGTAGGCTCAATCATGTTGATGAGGTTAGCAAAGTTTTCTTTTCTACCATTGTGTGGTGTGGCAGAAGTAAGTATCAATGATTCGCACTTTGTAGTAATCAGTTGAGCTAAATCACCACGTTGACTTTTATCATTTGCTACAGTATGACACTCGTCAATAACTACAGCATCCCATCTTGATTTTTCAATGTAATGCCTGAACTTGGCATTGTTCTTCAAAGTATCAATGGAAATGATTGTTTTATCGTAGTATTCAAAAGGATTTTTATTGGAAGGAAGCTGAGATTTAATTCTGGCAATACCTTCAGAATCCAACCTAACCAAAGGAATGGCAAAACGATGCCAAAGTTCTTGCTGAAACTGTGCAAGAATCGATTTTGGAGCCAGTACCATTATTCGTTTCCCTTTGCCTCTCTTAATCAGTTCAGAAAGAAAGATACCCACTTCAATTGTTTTACCCAATCCGACACCATCTGCAATTAATAAACGAGGTCGGGGAAGTTGCAAGGCTTTAAGCGTAGGTGTTAATTGATATTCAGCCGGATTAATGGCTGCTTTATTTGCGATGGTTATTTTTTCAGAAAATACAGCTGCGTTTCTTATTTGAGTTTCAAGAAATAGTTTTGTTTTGCGGTATCCACTATCATTGTCAGCAATCAACTTAGTGTGGTTGGGATCAATGGGTTTGATGTCTGAATCTATGTTGGAATCGAATGTAAAACGCTTTCCTTTTACCAATTCGCTAATACCCTCTGCCTCTAATAGCCAAGAGCCATCGTAGTTAGTGTTGGAGTTAGTGATGATAAAATCTTCACCCCTTGTTGAAATACGTTGTCCTATTGTTAAGTTCATTTATTTCCAAGCTTTTTTGCGTTAAGTGTTAATTCTTTTTCCGTTACAGATAATGCTTTTATTGCGACGCTTTGATCTTTAATTATATTATATATTTTATCAGCTAACCATAATGAAAGAAGATCTTCTTCTGGAAGTTTTAATATTTTACTTAGAAGACTCACATGCTCTCTTTTTGCATTTCGTTCCCCGTTCTCAATTTTACTTAACATTGGCGCATCAATATCAAGCTGGGACGCAACGTCTTGTTGGAGCAAATCCATTTTTAATCGAACTTTCCTTATTTTTTTACCAAATTGATTCACTTACATTGGTTTACTTGTCATCTTTTGACAAGTTACTTATAAAGTTTCAAATTTCTCAGTTCATCGAGTTGATTTTACATTAAAAACTCAAGCAATTTGTAAGTGTAAATCCGTAGTACTTATCTGCCATAAAAATTGACCTACTCCTTTGAAAATCACCTAGAATTGATCAAAAACTTCTCGGAACTTACCAGACACTTCCAGAAGATTCTCAAAATCCTCGCCCTTTCCTACGTTTTATGGAAACATGAAAGACCCAACAGTGGGTGTCAGACATTGAGTGAATGCGGAAAATTATTTTTTACACGTGATTTGAAAATTCTTCCGGAAATTTTTAGACCTCTTCAAAAGATTCTCCCTTTTTTGTAATTCCTGATACCAAATTCGAAGAAACTCAAAGCCCTTTTCCCACAGAAATTTGGTATTGAAATCAATTCCTGTATACGTTATTCACATTTTTATTATTCTCGGAAATAACAAAATCGCTTGTTATGGTTTGATGATCAGACTTCCTGATTGTAATGTCAACTATCTGTACCAGCTTTGTAAAAATATTCATATGGAACCGATAACGCTGATATTTACTTTTAACCCGGACTTG
>VHBF01000133.1 GCA_016872075.1 Bacillota bacterium
AGAAATTGGCAAAGTTGATTTATTAAAACCAGATGAAGAAGTCGCGATTGCTAAGGCAATTATAGCCGGCGATATGGAAGCAAAAGATAAATTAATTAATGCAAACTTACGCTTAGTTGTTAATCTTGCCAAACATTATGTCGGACGAGGAATGTTATTTCTTGATTTGATTCAAGAAGGCAATATGGGTTTAATCAAGGCGGTTGAAAAATTTGATTATACCAAAGGCTTTAAGTTTTCTACGTATGCCACGTGGTGGATTCGCCAAGCGATTACTCGGGCCATTGCCGACCAAGCTAGAACCATCCGTATCCCAGTCCATATGGTGGAAACCATTAATAAGATGACAAGGGTGCAGCGCCAATTAGTCCAGGAATTAGGTCGAGAACCTACCGCAGAAGAAATTAGTAAAAAGTTAGAAGGTTTAATGTCTCCGGAAAGAATTCGTGAAATTCAACGTATTGCCTTAGAACCTGTATCATTAGAAACGCCAATTGGTGAAGAAGATGATTCGCATTTAGGTGACTTTATTGAAGACAAAGAAGCCACCTCTCCATCCGATCACACCACCCAAGTTTTATTGAAAGAAGAATTATATAAAATCATGCAAGATCTTACCGATCGCGAAGAACGAGTTCTAAGACTACGATATGGTCTTGATGATAATCGTCCTCGCACCTTAGAAGAAGTGGGACATGAATTTGGGGTCACACGTGAACGAATTCGGCAAATTGAAGCAAAGGCCATTCGTAAATTAAGGCACCCAACACGCGCGAAACGTCTTGGGGATTATCGCGACTCTTAATCATGCCTTCTCAACGATTACAAGTCATCGCTTCCATGTGCCCTGATCAAGGCGGATTAGTCGATATTGGATCGGATCACGGTCAACTCCCTCAACTGTTATTAAAGCGTGGTTTTAGTTCATCCCTTTATGCTACCGAACTGAGTGAATCCAGCTTTCAACACTTAAAACAAGCGTTGATCGATTTACCGGTAAAGGTGTATCAAGCGGATGGATTAAATCATATGCCCAAAGGCATTGGCACGATTGTGATGACCGGCATGGGTGGGCAACTGATCCAAGCAATATTAGCAGCAAATGAATCCCAACTGAAAAACATCCACACGCTTATTCTTGGACCCCATCGGGATCAAGAATTATTAAGAACTTGGTTGATGAACCATCAATGGATCTTAACGGATGAGCAGTTTATTCTTGAAGGCGAAAAGGGTTACCCTATTTTGAAAGTCAGCAAAGGGCAGATGCAGTTACAAGTAATTGAGCTTGCTTATGGGCCCATCAATATTAAAAAAAGAGAATTGGCTTTTATGACATGGCTTAAACTAGAAGCTTTAGAAATTAAAAAATCACTGCAATATCAGGATGATGCCCATAAGCGTAGACGCTTAGAATGGATTGAAACGTATGTTAAAAACGGCTAAACTCTTGTCTGCCTTCGGTAAGGATTTTCCAAAAAGATTGGCAAAGCCTTATGGTGATTTTATTGGATTAATGTGCGGAAAACTCCCTAAAGACATTCAAAAAGTTGTGATTGTTTTAGATTTAGAATGGATAAATTTAGACGATATCATCAAAGAAAAACCCGATCTAGTGATTACCCATCACCCGTTCATATATGGTTCGCGTAACAAGGTTTTAAAACAAGACCCTATCCGGAAAAAAATGGTGATGAGTTTAGAAAAAAATCGGATCGCCGTTTATTCTTTACACACGAATTTTGACGCTGGTAAGGGCGGTATGAATGATGCGATTGCGAATGCAATCGGCCTCAAAGAAATTACCCCCCTTCATGGCGATGTTCTTGCTCGAGGCGGAGCGTTACCGACACCGATGAAAATTGAAGCATTTGCCAGCATGGTTAAACAAAAATTAAATTTACCATATGTGCAATTGATTGCCGAAGGTAATCCGTTGATTAAACGGGTGGCACTGATTGGCGGTGGTGGGGCAAAATATTATCCCACTGCTTTGGAAGAAGGATATGATATTTTTCTGTCTGGAGACAGCGCCCATCACGTGCGAAGAGGGATTGTGAATGCAAAATTTAACTATT
>VHBF01000134.1 GCA_016872075.1 Bacillota bacterium
CTAAAAAGGGAACAAAACCCATTATTGCTATTAACGCAATAAACATACTATGGATGGTTAGCTTTCTAATTTGACTTCTTAAAGTTAGTTGCATAAGGAAATGCCTTTCAAAGATAAGTGTTGGTCATGGATAACTTTGATCGAAAATAATGGTAATAACAAGTTGGCATAACCTCCGGTAATGATTACAGGAACATTTCTAAACCCTAGACTCTTTAACCCTTGTTGAATCAATCCTTCTATCATATGAATATGGCCTAAAATGATGCCACTTGCCAAGGCACTGACGGTATTTTTACCAAAAACATCAGTTGGTTTAACTAGTTGCATCGTTTTAATTAAGGACGCATTTTGATTCAACGCTTTAAATGAAGTCATAATCCCTGGGGCAATCGAAACACCTTCAAAACCATGGTCACGGATCGCCATCACTTTCGTTGCCGTACCGACATCGATGATAATCGCATCAGGATGATAATGCTGGTCGGTAGCCAATGCATCCATTAACAAATCAACCCCTAGTTCTTCTGGTTTTTGAATGCGAAGTTTAAAGTTGGGTGCACTCAAGGATGAAAGAAAAGTAGGCTGAATATTGGTTAATTCTGCAAGTGCTTTCACAATCAAATGGCGAAGTTGAGGCTTAACAGAGGCAATCCGTATGGTTTTGATACCATATTGTTTAAACACCGGTGTAAACCAAGTTTGATATGCTTTGATTGTTGGAATGTTTGGGTGATCTAAAAAAGAATTTAACAACAAATGACCTTGATCAAAAACGCCAAGTTTGACAGAAGTATTACCTAAATCTATCGCCAATAGCATACCATTATCCTACTACAAAATTCATCATTTTGCCCGAAACATAAATAACTTTTTTAATCGGTTTCCCTTCAAGATGCTTGCTAACATTCTCATCAAGTTTTGCTAATTTTTCAATATCATGTTCTTGAATGCCGACGGCAAAAGTTAAGGTGGTTCTTAATTTTCCATTTACTGCAATGGGAAGTTCAAAGGTTTGTTTTTTTAATTTGGTTGCATCAAATTGAGGCCATGGATGATAAGCAAGCAAGTCATTGCATTTTAAAATCGACCATAATTCTTCGCCTAAATGAGGTGCAACACAACTTAACATTTGTACGAAACCTTTAAGAAAGGAAACGGGAATGGTTTTAGCTTTATAAACATCATTAATAAAAATCATCATTTGAGAAATCGCCGTATTTAATTGTAGTGATTCAAAATCTTCTGTCACTTTTTTAATCATGAAATGGTAACTATAGTCGAGATTACCATCACTCTTTTCCACCCAACGATCGGTGTACTCTTTTTCACTAAATAATCGATAGACGCGATCTAAGAAACGCCTTGAGCCTTCTAATCCTTGATTCGACCAAGGTAATGCCGCTTCTAAAGGACCCATAAACATTTCATATAAGCGTAATGTATCGGCACCAAACTCTTCAATGATGTCATCCGGATTGACAACATTCCCTCTCGATTTGGACATTTTTTCACCATTTTCGCCGAGGATCATGCCTTGGTGAAATAATTTTTTAAATGGTTCCTCGGTATGAACTACACCAATATCAAACAAAAATTTATGGTAAAAACGAGCATACAACAGGTGTAACACTGCATGTTCTGCACCACCGATATAAAGATCAACAGGTAACCAATGTTTAAGCAGTTTTTCATCGGCGATAACTTGGTCATTCTTGGGATCTAAGTAACGAATGTAATACCAACAACTTCCAGCCCATTGCGGCATGGTGTTGGTCTCCCTTACATACGCTTTACCATCCATCACCACATCCAACCAATCGATAGCATTCGCTAATGGGGACTCACCGGTACCAGAAGGTTTAAATTCTTTTAATTCTGGTAATAGTAGCGGTAATTGATTTAACTTTAAGGGAAAGATGCTTCCATCTTTTTTGCTAATTAAGACTGGAATGGGTTCACCCCAATATCGCTGACGAGAAAATAACCAGTCACGAAGTTTGTAGTTCGTTTTAAATTGACCTTTTTTCAATGAAATCAGTTTTTCGGTGATGACTTTTTTAGCCT
>VHBF01000135.1 GCA_016872075.1 Bacillota bacterium
GTTTGGATTTTTACCTTTTTTGATTGCCAGTAAAGATCCTAAACCATCGTACTGAATGTCATCCACGAATGGTTTAATTTGCTTTTCAATGAAACTGGCAACTTGATGTTCAAAGCCAGAAATACCATTGAGTTCGGATAAAGATTTTAATAAAGGCCACCAAATTTTTTTCATATCATTACTCCTTTAATAAGCATTTTGTTGTCGTGTATAGTTGACACCGAGTTTCTTAAAATAGGCCTCTATAACATCTTCTGAATTAAATCCTAATAACGGCATCAGATTGAGGTAAGCTTGGAAGGCATTTTCTAAATGTTTAATGTGCCAATGTTTCGATAAGTCGCTAATATGTTGAAAAACAATGATGGTTGCTTGGGTTAGTGAGAGGGTAAGCGGTTGAATCTCATAGATCATTTTTTGCGATTGAATCTCAATGCCAAGCGATAGTAAAAAATGAAGTCCATCTGCGTATTCATCAAGAATAATTGGTTTTTCTGCACTAGGTTTTTTCGACCAAAATTTAAAGGTTTTAGTTTCGTTGATCATTTCTCCAACTTCAACAAGTAAAGCAAGAATTCTTTTTTCTCTCGTCGTTTGATACGTTACTTGATGCTGGGATTGAATATGGGCATCGAGTTTGGCTTGTTCATTCACCAGAGGTTTCAGTTGAATATTCATATGATTTTTTTTAATTTCCAAATTTCATCGACATATTGCTGAATCGTGCGATCCGTTGAGAAAAATCCTGATCGAGCAATATTAACAATGGCCATTTTTTGCCATAATTTCGGTTGTTGATATAGCTTCGCAATCTTTTCTTGGGCTGCAGCATAAGCATCAAAATCTTTTAAAACAAAATATTCATCATTTCGATGCATGATTTCATCAAAAATCGGCCGGAAGGTTTCTAGATTTCCTTCAGACCACGTGCCATCTATTAAGGAGTCGATAATGGCCTTAAGGTGTGGATGATTGGCATACATGTCCCAAGCGCGATAGGTGCGGTTTTGATAAAGGGCATTGACTTCATCAACTTTCATCCCAAAAATAACACAGTTTTGTGGTCCCACTAAATCCGCAATTTCGACGTTAGCTCCATCTAACGTCCCAAGGGTAATGGCACCATTCATCATAAATTTCATATTGCCAGTACCAGAAGCTTCTTTACCTGCAGTTGAAATTTGTTCAGAAATGTCGGAGGCAGGAATCATTCTTTCCGAAATGGATACCCCATAATTTTCAACAAAAACCACTCTTAAAAAAGGATTAATTTCCGGATCGTGATTCACGACTTTCGCAACGGAATGAATGAGTTGAATGATTTTTTTAGCATAAAAATAACTAGGAGCAGCTTTGGCGCCGAATAAAAAAGTCCGTGGCGTGATTCGATAGGATTGATCCTGTTTCATTTTTTGATAAAGATACATGATATGAAACACGTTCATTAATTGCCGTTTATAGGCATGGAGCCTTTTGATTTGGACATCAAAAATAGTTTGAACATTTAATTCCACATTTTGGTGAGATTTTAAAAATGCACCTAGTTTCTTTTTGTTTTCTAGTTTGATATTCGCTAATTCCGTTTGAAGATTTGCATCATCTTGAAAGACCATTAATTTTTCTAATTCTTGGGGTTTGGTTTTCCAACCTTCACCGATCCGCTTCGTGATCGCATTTGCCAAAGCAGGATTGCTATACATCATCCAACGACGATGCGTAATCCCGTTGGTCTTATTATTAAAACGTTCTGGATAAAGCTGAAAGTAATCTTTAAACGTGTCCGCCTTCAAAATATCGGTATGTAAGGCCGCAACACCATTGGTAGAAAAAGTTGAATAAATCGCGAGATTAGCCATGTAAACCATGCCATCTTTAATAATCGCCATGTTGCGTCTGGCATCGTCGGTAATATGTTTTTGTGAAAATTCGAGCTGACTGCGACGATGAATTTCCTCAATAATCATGAAGATTCTAGGCAGTAAAGGTTGCATATAATGAATCGGCCATTTTTCTAAAGCTTCTGCCATGACTGTATGGTTGGTATAAGCCATACATTTTGTTAATTGC
>VHBF01000136.1 GCA_016872075.1 Bacillota bacterium
CTCCCACCTAAATTTGAAATGAAAACAATCTCTTTTCAATTAGCTTTAATTGGGTCCATGCCATTAAAACAATTGCCACAAGAACTCCTGGCACACCAGCTTTATGATTGGTTAGAAACACAATATCTTCCTACCTTACAACAACTTTATGGGTCCATGGTGTTTACCCGCAGCGATTTTTTCCAACAATGGGGGATGAAACGTGGTTGGAAAAGACAATCCGAAGTTGATTTATCTCGTGTTTATCCTTCATTTATTAAGGCTTTTCAAGATGGTGAACTTGGATCGATTTCTTTACCGATGCTGACTTCATGAAAGCCAATCTTGATTTAACGTATTACCAACAAGGATTCAAACGCATTGCCGGATGTGATGAGGCAGGTCGCGGACCGATTGCCGGACCGGTGGTCGCCGCAGCGGTGATCTTACCAAAAGATTTTTTCGATGAACGGATCAATGACTCTAAGCAAGTGACCGCTGAAATGCGAACGAAGTTATATTCGCTAATTCAAGCGAAAGCAGTTAGTTATGCGATCACCATTATTGACGTGGAGACGATTACCAAGATTAATATTTTGGAAGCTTCTAGGCTTGCGATGCAATTAAGTTTAGAAAAATTAAAAAAACCATATGACTTAGTGCTGTCCGATGCCATGAAACTGCCTCAGCAAAAAGTGAAAGTAGTGCCGCTCATCCATGGTGATGCTTTATCACAAACGATTGCTGCCAGTAGTATTCTTGCTAAAGTTACCCGTGATCACATCATGGAAGCGTTAGATTTACAATATCCGCATTTCCAATTTGCCCAACATAAAGGTTATCCCACCCCGCTACATTTAGCCTTATTAAACCAATATGGACCCATTCCTGGCATTCATCGGCCCACGTTTGGTCCGGTCAAAAAACTACTGTTGCAAAAACGTGCCATTGTGTAGATAACTTTCATTTTGTCCTGCTATTGGTAGATAGAGGACAAGGTATGTTAAAAGGTCGAGACATTATTATTTATTTATCCATCAAATATGCTGGAGACTGGAACGCCATCTATCAAGCGATTAAACAAAAAGAATTAGTGGATGAAGCGTTGGTTCAATCGGAGTTAAAATCGATTAAAAGCTCCGTGATCACCATCATTGATGATGCGTATCCAGAATCATTAAAAAAAATTTATAAACCACCATTTGTCTTGTTTTACTATGGTGATTTGAATCTCATCTATATGTTAGAAAAAACGATTGCCGTTATCGGCAGTCGCCATCCTTCAAGTTATGGATTGGAAATGACCGAGACTATTACCAAGTCCCTCGTGGAGGAGGGCATCATGGTCGTTTCCGGTTTAGCATATGGTGTCGATATCAAAGCCCATCAAACCGTGATTGCCCAACAAGGCAAAACCATTGGCATTCTTGGTTCAGGGATTGATGTGTGTTATCCCAAAGACCATTATGAAACGTATGAATCGATGAAAAAGTCTCACCTCATCTTAAGTGAATATCCCAATGGCACGCCACCTCATAAAGATCATTTTCCTTGGCGTAATCGGTTGATTGCTGGTCTTGCTCGTGGCGTGTTTGTCGCGGAAGCCAAAAAAAGAAGTGGAACCTTAATCACCGTGGGGTATGCCCTTTATTTAGGAAAAGATGTTTATGTGCTTCCGCATCAAGCCAACACTGATAATTCAACCAATCAATTGATTAAAGATGGCGCGGTTCTTGTCGAATCGGCGCAAGATATTTTAGAGCATTTATTAGGGAGTCAAGAAAAAGAAAAGGCGCTTCGGCAAACGCAAGAATCAGAAAAAAAACTCAGCTAAATTTTCTTGAGAAAAACTGACGATTAGGATTTTTTGATTTGACAATTTTACTTTTCATAAGATAATGAACTATGTTTAGGAGCAACCATGAATATTTTAATTATTGTCGAATCTCCAACCAAGGAAAAGAGCTTTGCCAAGTATCTTAAAGATCAAAAAGATCATTACACCATTGCCTCCAGTAAGGGGCATATTCGCGACTTAGCTACCAGTGGAAAAGGTGGACTTGGTGTTGATATTGACAATGGA
>VHBF01000137.1 GCA_016872075.1 Bacillota bacterium
TCGTCACCGACAGAAATATACCTTGGACAGTGGATGTTTCAACCTTCGAGAACGAATTATATGCTTACCCTTATACTGCCGATAATGGTGTTTACATGTTCTATGACAAACGCTATATCAGTGCTGAAGAAATGACATCCCTGGATACAATTCTTGCAAAGGCCGCGTCTTTAAACACCAAAATAAATATTGATCAAATGGGTGGTTGGGGCATGACGATGTGGTTTATTCCAGAAAATACGCTCGCTTGGGATGGTGAAACTCAAACCATTACTTGGAACAGTCAAAATGGCATTGAAGCCGCCCAAGCGATGATGCGTTATTATGCGACGAATTTAATCATCGACACGAATGCCTTGATTCCAACCTTGTTTTTAGAAAATAATGCCGGTAGACTGCATTCTGGTATTATCGCCGCAGTATCTGGATACTGGCAAGCGCCTGATATCACTGAGATTTTAGGAGAACATATGGGAACAATCAAAATGCCCACCTATACTAATCTTGTCGGTGAAACCCATCAATTTGGATCCATGGTCGGTGCACGCTTAGTTGGGGTTAATCCTTTTTCTAGTCAACCTGCACAAGCGCATGCATTCGCAAATTGGTTAACTTCTGAAGAAAACCAAACGATCAAAGCAAAAGAATTGAAAATCGCTCCTTCTAATTTGGCTTCGATTCAAGATGCTGAAATTCAACAAATAGGACCGATTCAAGCGTTAACTGCCCAGGGTGAATTTGGTTTACCTCAAGCAAAAGCCGTTTCATCTTATTTTTGGATCCCCGCAGATGCGTTTGCAAAAGCGATCATTAACGAAGCTAAGGGTATTGACGCCAATGTCACTGCCGCGCTTAATTTAGCAATCACCAACGGTCAAGTTGATGGTAATAACGCCCAGGCAATTACCACATTTAAAACCGAAGAAAAAGCAAGACAATTACAATTAAGTTTTGCCAAAATTCCTGCTTGGTTAGCGACGTTAGAAACCAGTGTTCAGGCAGTAAATTAGAAGGAACCGTTGATGTTTTTATATGGCGTATAGCTGTGAATTGGTTTTAAATTTGGTTTTAATATCCAACTCGTTTTAGCAGGAATCTCAATTGGTAAGAGCACGCCATATGAGGTTAAAATTTCTTTGCCGGTGATTAAATCAATGAAGTGGTTATGACTCTTTAACATAGGATCCGTGACTAAAATCGTTTCCTTGATGGGTTTATCATTTGGATTGATCACGACGACAACAGTTTCCTCTACTTGATCGGTTGTTCTTAAGTAAGCAATTAAGTTGCTAGTGTGAAGAAATTTGATGTCACCGATTCTTAATGCTCTTTCTTGTTGTCTGATGCGAATGAGGTTTTGATGAAGGGTTAAATAAGCATTGCCCTTTTCAACCACTTGCCAGTTCATGGTTGCCCGGTTAAGCGGATCATCTCCACCGAGCGTGCCAATTTCTTCACCCATATACAAGTTAATGGTCCCTGGTAAGGTGAATTGAAGGGTTTTCGCCAATTGATACTGAGCCCAATCATTGAGATCGGTGGCAATTCTACCTAAGTCGTGATTTTCTAAAAGCACCCAAGATTTTAAAATGGTTTCAATCCCAGTTTCTTCTACCATTTGCTGGACATTAGCTGCAAAGACGTGGGGATGAATCATGCCTTTAATCGTTTGAATCATTAAGTCGCGCAGGGGTAATAACATCGTCCCATCCATCGATGGGGCCCAACCTTGAGGATAATTATTTAATTCCCCCACAACCAGGGATTCAGGATTTGCTTCGTGTGCCGCTTCTGTTAGTTCGGTTAAATAGTGATAACCTAGTTCAATCGCTGTATCCAGTCTCCAACCCGCAATCCCCATTTTGATATACCGTTTGACGATGGAGTTAGGACCAGAAAATAAATAGGCTCTTACTTGCGGATTCGGAAGATTAAGTTCAGGTAAGCTTGGCGCATTGTGCCATAAGCGATAACCAGTAGGAAAGGCTTTGCCAAAGACAAACCAATCGCGATAAGGGCTGTTCGGTTTACTCGCATCAATGAACTTCGGTGATTCAAT
>VHBF01000138.1 GCA_016872075.1 Bacillota bacterium
AATAGTTGCATAGGCATCATGCTTTGCAAAAGGATGATGAGTTAACGCTAAAAGGTGCTTCTGTAACGCTAGTGGTAAAGTGGTTAACCACTCTGGAGATACCGTCACGCCAACCGTAGGAGATATATAAAAGGTTAAAACACCACCTTTGCGAAAATGAATCAAGATTTGCGTTTTCTTTTCTGCTAACTTTTTTCCGGTTTCAATCGTAAATGACGTTTCTTTCCAACGTTCTAATTTGGACCTTAAAGGTAAGGATACATATGTCTCGGTAATGGATGAAGGATTAACATTTGCTTCTTGAAGGTACCCTTCGTATTGACCAAAAACAATTTGTTTCATCACTGGGATAAGTCCTTTGAGAACATTAATTTTTGCCTTTTGGATTGCAGACACATCATCGATTCTTTTGGGTAAATCCATCATTATTAAGGCCAGGGTTTCTAATAAATGACTTTGAATCATATCTTTTAAAGCTCCGGTGGCGTCATAAAACTTACCACGGGAGAGAATGCCGATGGTTTCATGGGCAATGATATCGACACGTTGAATATGTTGCGTTTGCCAATAATCTTCCATGCCAACAACAGCCCATTGCATGCGAATCTTTAGGAATTGTTGTATTAATGGTTTTGCTAAATAATGATCGACGCGATAAATTTGATTTTCATCTAAGGATTCATGGAGCAGTTGATTGAGTACTTCTGCAGTGGAACTATTTTCACCAAAAGGTTTTTCATAAGCACAACGATGGTGAGGATTATTTCTTTCGATTAGACCATGTTGATGAAGGTTTTCTGTAATGAGGTGAAACATCGTTGGCGGAGTGGCTAAGTAAAAAAAGCGACCTACATAGGGTTTAAGTAATGGGATTAATTCTCGATATTGATTTGATTCCGTTGCCTGTAAATAAACATACTGTAACAAAGGTAATATCGTTTTAATGGATGCTCGGTCCAATCCTCGATCTAACCCATATTGCAAATAAGCTTCTAAGCTATCACCCTGACGGCCGATGAGCATGATCTTTTTTAGAAGTTTTGGCTGACGTTGAATTAAATCGGATAAAGCCGGTAGCAATTTTTGATAGGTTAAATCACCGGTAGATCCAAAAATAACTAAAACGTTATTTTCGGACATGATGTCCTCCGAACATATACCGCATGCCGTTTAAAATTCTTCTCGCAAAATCACCTTGATTTCGACTTTCAAATCTCGCGAATAAGGCATTGGACAAAACCGGTGCAGGCACCCCTAAATCGACTGCTGCATTGACAGTCCATCTTCCTTCTCCTGAGTCGGAAACGCCGCCAACAAATTGAGTTAAGCTTGGGTCTTTTTTCAATACTTCAGCTGTTAAATCAAGCAACCATGAACCAATCACAGAACCCCGTCTCCATAGTTCAGCAACTTCTGGAACATTAATCGTGTATTGATAATTTTCAGGATCTGACATTGGCGCGACTTCAGCATCACCCTTGTTAATAAATGATGTGCCTAAATTCGCTTGCTTTAAGATATTAAATCCTTCGGCATAAGCCTGCATAATCCCGTATTCAATGCCGTTATGGACCATTTTGACAAAATGACCAGCACCCGCAGGACCACAGTGAAGCCAACCATGTTCTGCTGGCGTTTCTGGCGTATTAGGAAGTAATCGTGGCGCACCTTCAAGATGCGGAGATAAGGTTTCAAAAATCGGTGCACAAAATTCAACAGCAGCTTGATCGCCACCCACCATTAAGCAGTAACCCCGGTCTAAACCATACACACCACCAGAGGTTCCACAATCTAAATAATCAATCCCTTTCGTTTTGAGGAACAGGGCCCGTCTTCGAGAATCTTTAAAGTTAGAGTTTCCGTGATCGATAAGGATATCACCAGGACTTAATAATGGCATCAGCGTTTGAATCGTTTCTTCAACGGTTTGGGCAGGAACTACTAATTGGAAAATACCACGTTTTTGTTTGGCTTTGACAGCTTTAACTAAACTTGGTAAGTCGAGTGAGGCATGGGAGATATAACCTAATTTTTCTTGTT
>VHBF01000139.1 GCA_016872075.1 Bacillota bacterium
AACGGTTTTGATCAACAATAAAGTTTGAATAAATGGTTTCTTTATCTCGTCCAGTTTTCCTGATTTTTTCTAATGCTTCTCCAATCGTGGCATTTTCAGGTATCTTGATGTATTCCGTGGTCATAATACTACCAGCAGAATTAGGTTTGTAATTGAGTAAAATGTTAATTTCTTGTCGAAGTGAGGTGTCCGCCACTTTCAAAATTTTTGATACTAAATTTGCTGGCATATCCGAAAGAAAGTCTGCGATATCGTCTTGATAAGAGTGATTCAAAAGTTCAATTAATTGTTTGTCAGTAAAAATATGGATGAGATTTTCTTGTTGTTGATTAGACAAATGCGAAAAGAGTTCTGCTGTGTGGTCAGAATTACAGGTACGAAAGATAAAGAATAAATCTTCTGGATGATCTAACTGATTGACTAAGGTTGCTAAGTCAATAATATGAAACCGGTCAAAAAGAGCTCTTAGTTTTTTAACATCTTTTTGCTTTAGATATTGCTTTAATGTTTTTATTTGGATAAGTTTTGCTGACATTGCTTACTATTTTACTCCACTTTCATTAAAATGAAATCAAGATTATGAAAGTAATTCAGAACCAAGTTAATCTGGACAGAAAGAATGGGTCTTCATCTCTTTTTAGCATTGTATTTCTATTTATTTCTATCGGATTAGGAATTCTGCTATCTTTTATATCCATTTTAAATGACTTAGGTACCTTTGATTGGCAAAACTTTTTGAGATTTGAACAAACATGGCTTCAGAATGAATGGATGTTCATTGTTTCTGTTTTGATGTTTTTATTGATTATCATTAGCAGTGGCTATCGTTATTGGATTCTGCTCAAGGACAAAAACATCATGGTTAGTTTTTGGCAAAGTCTTCGGTTTGGAATTCTCGCTAGATATTATGTCTTGATTACGCCATGGGGTTTAGGATCCCAGCCGATTATGATTGGACTAATTTATCAAAAAGGTGTGTCCATAGGTAAAGCTACTTCCGTGGTGATGCTCGATTTACTTCTGATGCGTTTAGCGATGACCGCCATCGTTGCATTTGCGTTGATTTTTTATGGTCATTTAATCAATCCCACTATTTTATTATTTGCTTGGTTTGGTTTTCTTTTCACCTGTTTAGTTCCGATTTTTTTTGTTGCTGCATCGTTGAGTCCAATTATCGAGAAGATAATCTTACAATTCATTCGAATTTTTTTTCCAAAAAAATACCTCAAATGGAAGTTAAGTATTTCTGAAAGTTTAAATCAATATCGAAAAGCGTTTAACAACTATAAACACAAGCAAAGTAAACTTTGGATAGTTTTGATTTGGTCGATTATTTCGCAACTAGCCTTGTTAAGTTTACCATTTTTTATTTTGAGCACTTTTCCTCAGACAAATTTTGGTTTAATCAATCCACCTTTTAATTATTTCAATCTTTTGATGATGATGGCATTCGCCAATGTTGTCTTGGGTACAGTCCCAACGTTGGGTAGTGCGGGTGCCGCTGAATTCACCTTTACCACCTTATTTAATGTTTTTCTATCTGGCCAATTTTTAATCATTGCCATCTTTGTTTGGCGTTTTTTATTGTTTTATATTTGGTTAGTTTTAGGGATGTTGATGACGATTTCAGCACAAGTAAAGATTCGAAATCTAAAGAATAAAACGAAGAAAATCAATTTTAGACTCCCATTAAAAGTATTCTTATTTAACGATGGTTTTTATCCTTTGATTGATGGAGTGGTGAGAACAGTAGACGCATATGCTCGCCATCTCGTAAGGGAAGGAATTGATGTGTCCGTGGTAGTGCCATTTCAAGGTGATGTAACGCCATTCCCATATCGAATTATTGCGGTTCCACAATTGAAAATTCCAGGTTTATTTTACCCAATCCCTTATGGTTTCAATCAGCGAAAATTCCGCAAACTATTTAATTATGATGGACCGACGATATACCATGCACACACCCCATTTTTATTAGGTAACTTGGCATTAAAACTTGCCA
>VHBF01000140.1 GCA_016872075.1 Bacillota bacterium
CTTGCGATGGTGGGGCTTGTTTTAATCGCCTTATCTTTTTCCTGGTGGCAAACTTGGTTTACGATTGCGATTGTTTTCGGTATATTAAGTGCAATTCTCGATGGGTATGTGATTTATTACCTCTTCGATTATGGTCTAGCATTGAGTGGATTCGTGATGATTGCGTTATTGCGAGAAACGATATTAAAGCAAAGATCCTGGAGAGGTTTGCTGGCATTGCTTACTACCTTTACACTGTCCTTTTTGTGGAGACTGAGTATGCATGTTATATCTGGGGTCCTCTATTTTGAGGTTGATTGGTTAGGATCATTTCTATATAACATCACCTATTTATTGCCTTCATTTTTGCTCAGTTTGGTCGCGGTTATCGCATTATATTATTCAAATTTAACCTCTGTTATTCGCAATTTAACTATGGAATCAATGGTATAATTTAGCTTGGAATTAGGTAAAAATGTCAGTCAAAGGTAGTTGGTTAAAAATACAAAGTTATAAACATGATGGGTCCTTGCATCGTTGCTGGGAACGGAATTATGTGTTGCTCGACGATGAGAATTTTTTTGTCACGGCTAACCATAAAACCAAAGTTACCGAAGCCAATGGTAGACGCTGGTTTTCCAAGGAACCCGCGATTTCATTTTTTAGTAAACATGATTGGTTTAATGTAATTGGGATGATAAAAGATAGAGGCGTGGTTTTTTATGTTAATATTGCCTCGCCAACATTACTAGATCGAGGAATTTTAAAATTTATTGATTATGATTTGGATTATAAATTATTTCCGGATGGTTACATTATGAGTTTGGATGAAAGGGAATTTGAAAAACATAGTGTCCGTTATCAATATCCTGCTGAACTTAAAGAAGTGCTTATTCGTTCTGCTGCGGCGCTATTCAAGAAATTACAAGATCGGGATTTTCCATTTCAAATGCATATCATTCAAGAATTATTTCAACAATTTATCAAAGAAAAGAAATTTTTATTTTAATGAAAACCACCTTTACCATTCGCCACATAGAAGATTTACAACCCTTTGTTAGAACTTTGTTACCTTCACTAACGTTAGGAACCTTGGTGACATTATCGGGTCCTTTAGGGGTGGGAAAAACCACCTTGGTTCAAGTAATTGCCAAACAATTAGGGATTCAATCTCGGATTATTTCTCCTACATTTACCATCATGAAAACTTATCTACTTCCTCGCTTCAATGGCCGTTTATTACATGTAGACGCCTATCGTTTAGAAAACAGTCCATCGTTTGGTTTAGAAGACGAAATGGGAGATGACACAATCACCATGATTGAATGGCCAGAAAAACTGATGACGCTGCCCTCAGCTAAACACACGATACGCTTAAACATGAAATTGACAAAAGAAGATCACCGTTTGATTGAAATGGAGGTTTTCCATTCGTGAAACCTGCCAACATCCTTGTTTTAGATTCGAGTACCCAAACTTTATTTTTAGGATTGATGCAAGATGGCGTGGTCAAGGGCCATCATTTAGAAGTTCTGGATCGGCGACATGCAGAGTTTATGCTTCCTCGTATCATGCAATTTTTAAATCGATATCAATTAACCTTAAACGATTTAACCGATGTGGTGGTTGGACATGGACCGGGATCATTTACCGGTGTTCGTCTCGCATTAACCTTGATTAAAACTTTAGCGTTGATTCAACCCTTAAGAGTGTATCCCATCAGTACCTTACAATTGTTTGCCTATGAAACCAAAACCATCATCTCCCTCGATGCTCGTGGCGGAAGACGTTATGTTGGGGTTTTTGAAGGTCAAGACATCCTCTTGCCTCCACAAGTGATGACCGAAAAAGATTTAATTTCTTGCCAACAGAACTTTCCCCAATTTCGTGTATTGACGATTGAATCAGCGTACGCTCAACCTTTACGCATTCTCAATCATCTCCAGAAGTTGATGCCTCATTTATCTCCGTTAATCGATGTCCATGCTTTAAATCCGCTCTACTTGAAGGAACTCGGATGAAA
>VHBF01000141.1 GCA_016872075.1 Bacillota bacterium
CGTGTATCAACTGAAAGTTAAAACTGGCTTCGATAAGGATGGAGAATGGATTCTTTTAAGCTCCCTAAACACGATTCCCATTCCTGAAGCTCACAAAAAAATCATTCGGTATTATTTTCCCCAATACCTTAAAACAAAAGCTTTATAATGAGTAAGAGGAAACAACGATGAATTTATATCAATTTACAGTTAAAGACTACCAAGGCAAACCGGTTTCACTCAAAGCTTATGAAAACAAAGTGGTGTTAGTGGTGAATACTGCTATTCACTGTGGTTTAGCACCACAATATAAAGGTTTAGAAAAACTTTACCAAACCTATCAAAAACAAGGATTTGAAATTTTGGATTTTCCTTGCAATCAATTTGCCGATCAATCTCCAGAAAGTGATGAAGAAACCGCGATGATTTGCGAAACCAAATTAAAAAACTCATTTAGACCCTTTGCGAAAATTGAAGTCAACGGCAGAAACACACATCCACTTTATCAATGGTTGAAGAAAAGTACATTTAATTTATTTGGTTCTCAAATCAAATGGAACTTTACTAAATTCTTAGTGAATCGCGACGGTAAGGTTGTGAAACGCTATGGACCACCAGTGCTACCTGATGCTATCGCTAAAGATATTGAAAAATTACTAAAGTAATATGCTGATTATTGAGCACGCGAGCAAATCTTACGATAAAAAGAAAAAAGCGTTAGATGATGTTTCTCTTACGATACAACCAGGTGATCTTTTTGGTTTTGTTGGTCATAATGGCGCAGGTAAAACCACTTTACTAAAAGCTATTTCTGGTATTCATCAATTAGATCAAGGTACGATTAAGTTTGATGGACTCGACATCAACCAAAACACCTTAGCTTTTAAATCCAAAATTGCCTATGTTCCAGATCATCCTGATTTATATGAGCAACTGACAGGTAGACAATATATTGATTTTATTGCCGACGTTTTTAAGATTGGTATTCAAGAACGCAATCAGTTAATTGAAAATTACGGCAAAAGTTTTGATATCCTACCCCCTTTAAAACAACTCATTAGTACCTATTCTCACGGGATGAAACAAAAAATAGCGCTGATTGCAGCTTTGATTCACAAACCTAAACTACTCTTACTTGATGAACCATTTGTCGGTCTTGACCCTAAAGCCAGCTTTGTACTAAAAGAAATCTTTAAATCGATGACGGAATCCGGTATGAGTATTTTCTTTTCTAGTCACGTGCTGGAAGTTGTGGAAAAACTGACCAATAAACTTGCCATTATCAAACAAGGTAAAATCATTCATCAAGGACTCACCAAGGAAGTCTTAGGCAAGCAAAATCTTGAATCCTTATTTATGGAGTTGAGTTAATGTATCCACTGTTGCTCAAAACCTTCATCCAAGAAAGATTAAGTCTTAGGAGATTATTTGGCCAAAAAATTGCGCGATCGAAAATCCAAAGTGTTCTCATGGTTTTGCTACTGGTTTATGCATTTGGCGTCACAGCATTTTCAAATAGCATCCTCCAATACGAAATTGCCCAGGGTTTAAAGGTTATCGGTGACCTATCACCAATGCTATTCCAAGTAGTGAATAGCTTAAGTGCACTTGGTTTCTTGTTTGGTTTTTTTCAAGCACAAGGTTATCTTTTTCAATATAAAGATTTTGATTTATTAGGTCCTCTTCCCATTCCGCAACGAACGATTGTGGCTGCAAAAATATCAATCATGTTGGTGTTTGTCTATTTATTTGCTTTGATTATGGTGGTTCCAACATATGGTATTTGGTGGTACGAAAGTGGCGCTCCTCTAATCCAGTTATTTATTTTTTTACCGATGGCGTTAGTTGCACCTATTCCTTTAATGTTACTCGGTGCTTTTGTTTCCTTTTTGTTAAGAAAACTGACACAAAAATGGCTTCATGCGAATGTTTTACAAACAGTCTTTTCAGTTCTATTTATCTTAAGTTTTGCCTGCTTTAACTTTTTGTCAAACGAA
>VHBF01000142.1 GCA_016872075.1 Bacillota bacterium
GAATCGACGAGGTGAGTCATATTGTTATACTATCAAACTTAAGATTTAAATTGCACCAAGACATTTTCGATTGAAAGCTTTGAACTAGCGCCGTTCTTAAAATTTGTTTTAAAGACTTCTTTTTTAATTAATTTTCTCTATCCAGGTTTCGTGAATCCATCCTACTTCTCCGCGAGGAGTAACGACTAACTTTTGATTTGATTTTGCATCGGCGACCAAACAGACATCGGTTGGGAAAATTTTGCCAACAGTACATAAAGTTTTTCCTAATTTATAAATAACAGTGTAAGAAACATCGTGGCGCTTGCAAAGCATTGCGAAATAACCTGATTCCATTATCAAATCTTTCGTAAATACAACCTAATGAATCGTTACTAAAAAAAACGAGGAATTTTATTCAAAGTACTTCTATTACGTCTCTTTGATCAATCGAAGCATCCCAAATATCTCCACCTATTTTCAAAATTTTTACCTTGAATACTGGGCCTGGTAATTGTGATGAATCAGGCGGTATATGAGGCATTTCTGGCATGATGTTTAATACAGTACCGATTATAGTTTCATTAGGATCGTCATATATTCTACTAAGAACAATTTTTACTATGTCGCCGGGTTCGATCACGAGATAATTATGCGCCTATAATGTTTTAACAGATGAAATGGTACCTGGTATTTTTTTGTCGAGTTAACATCATCGCATAGCCTGTAGTTTAGAAAGAATCTACCTCGTCGCGTATAAAAAACGATTATGCCTATTACCGCGATAAAACTCGACATCAATCGATTTAGGCTCGGCTGAAGATCTCGAATGCATCATCAAATTATAAAACATTTTAATGTTGGTCTGGTTAAATGTTCTAACCTATGTTAAACTATATTTGACTATACATTATACTTTTATAAAAAAAGTAGAAATTATTAATAAAAAATAGTCTTTAAAAGGAAAAATCATATATGCAAATACTCAAAAAAGGATCTACTGGTCAAGATGTTGAAAAATGGCAGGCTTTTTTGCGTGGCTCGTCGCCGACTAGTTTAGTATTGATATCTGGTATTTTTGATGACGTCACAGATAAAGAAACTAAAGTATTTCAAAAGAAAAAAAACTTAACCCCTGATGGTGTAGTCGGTTCAAAAACCTTAGCGGTTGCTTTACAAACAGGTTTCGGTTTGATGGAGGATTCTACTTGCGATCAAGATGGTCCCGGGTGGCCATCGAAACCGACTCATGGTCCACTAAGCTATACAGACAGAGAAAAACTATTTGGACGTTTTTCTTACGTTTCATCGCCCGTAGCAAGCAGCCCAGAGGCAATTACCATAACGGGTAATTGGGCGTTGAATATATCTCAAATAGTGATACCAGAACTTGCAGGAATACCTGGCGTTCCAAGGTCTTGTTCGGTTCAATTCCATTCAACACTTGGACCTCAAGTGATTAAATTGTTCAAAGATTGGGATTCTGCTGGATTGCGATATTTGATTTTGACATGGGGCGGTTCATGGGTACCAAGATTTGTTAGGGGTTCTAGAACGACATTGTCAAATCACGCGTGGGGAACTGCATTCGACATCAATGTTGCGTGGAACGGTCTTGGTGTACAACCTGCTTTACGGGGCGAAACTGGCTCTGTAAGAGAACTGGTAGACATCGCTTATGAAAATGGATTCTATTGGGGCGGGTGGTTTCCTCGACGCCCAGACGGAATGCATTTTGAAGCGTATAAAATTCTGTGAGATTATATTTAATTACGATGGACGATAATTTAGAAAATGCGATTCGCAAAATAGTAAGAGAAATTCTTGAAAAAGACGTGGTTGCCGCCCGGCCTCGAGCGTATGGCGCTCCTGAAGGTAGCAAACGGGATAAACAACTCGACATGACTAAAGCTGACCTTGAGAGTGGTGATCCCGAAAGAATACAAAGGGCTTATAATCGTCGCGAAAAAATGGAAAAAGGCG
>VHBF01000143.1 GCA_016872075.1 Bacillota bacterium
ACTTTCAGTAATGATCATCTTTTTTTAATTCCCCAAGTTCGAGGAATTGGCGTTGTTTTCCAAGATTATGCCTTGTTCCCTCACCTCAACGTTAGGCAAAATGTCGGTTTTGGTTTGAGGTCAAAGGCAAGTTTGAAACAAAGTGAAATCGACAGGTGGTTAAAATTATTTTCATTAGGTGATGTCGCCTTCTCCTTTCCTCATCAACTATCCGGTGGGCAAATGCAACGCGTTGCGATTGCCCGTGCTTTAGCACCCCAGCCTTCACTGCTTTTGATGGATGAACCTTTTTCAAACCTCGATGCCAAACTTGCCTCTAGAATTCGTCAAGACCTCAAACCTTTATTTAAACAACTCAAGATGACGGTGTTGCTCGCCACCCATCATCAAGAAGATGCCCTTGATATTGCAGATCAAATCATCGATTTTTCTAGTTTAAATCAATAGTTTTGTTAAGAAGTACTCCAACCATATCATTTTGCTTGAAAGCGCTACCATTTTCCTATAATATAACGTTTAGAAAGTAATAAAGGAGGACCTTATGTCAGATATTACTTTACAAATATGGGAATTCGAACTCGTTTCCCATATCCTTACACTCGGCTACGCAGTGATGGCGGCTGGGTTGCTGTACTTCTGGTTGACGATTCGTCAAAACCATCCGAAGTTCCGCATGTCGAACATTCTTTCTGTTGTTGTCTCGATTTCTGCGCTGTTACTTCTTTATGCGCAACAAATCAGCTGGGTAGATGCTTATGAACTTGTCAACGGGGTTTATGTATCGAATGGAACTTTTTCTAATGGTTTCCGTTACTTAAACTGGCTGATTGACGTTCCTAATCTTTTAACTCAAATCCTATTCGTGGCCTTAATTTCCGGGAAAGCATTCCGTAAATATTGGTATGACTTCACACTCTATGGCATGCTCATGATTGTGACTGGTTATATTGGCCAATTCTATGAACCAGGAAGAACTGATTTTGTCGCGGGTAATGAACTCTGGTGGATCGTTTGGGGTGTTATCTCAACCGTCTTCTACATCTTTATCTTAATCACGATGACCAAGGTTATCGATGAAGGCGCAAAGAATATCAAGAGCAGCAAGCTTGTTGGTGTTTTCAAATTCATTAAGCCATGGTTCTACATCACCTGGACCATTTATCCTATCGCTTACATCATGCCAGCACTCTTTGGTGTCGGTATCGATTCCTTCGTGGTGGTCTCTCAACAAGTCTTATACACCATCGCAGACATTACGTCTAAAGTTGTGTATGGTATTATGTTGAACACCGTTTCGACCTTCTTATCCACAGAAGCGAAATTCGAAGAAGCGGCCTAAACTTTTTATCAGTAAAAGAAAAACATCTAGTGAGAACTAGATGTTTTTTTTCTTTAAATGCTTTTGATAAAGTTGGTAGATTTTATCACTCGCATCTTCAATCGTCACTCTTTCATTATCAATGTCATAATCGATTGGCGGCATTTTTTTGCGATCAAAGTTAACCACATCGAATGCTAGTCGCTTTTTTGCAAACTCAAGATCTTGACCACGAATGATCATGCGATTCATTCTTGTAATTTCATTAGCTTGGATAAAGAAAGTCACAAATCTTGGATTATGGAGTTTAACAAAAGCTTGTAAACCATTGGCATCCACGATTAAAACTTTTTGATCACCAACCTCGGCTTTCGAGGTGCCATATTGATATCCATTATAAAAGGTAGTTTCAATAAATCCTTGCTGCGCTTTCATCGTGTTAAAGTTTGCTTCCGAGACAAAGTGATAATCCACTTCTGGAATTTCGGTGGGTCTAATAGGTCGGGTTGTATGGGTGATCACTTTTTTAATCCCATACTTTACAAAAAGGATTTTGGCGATTTCGGTTTTGCCACTAGCTGAGGGTCCGGTTAAAATAATCATGAGACTATTATATAAACAGAACGATAAACCGGACAACA
>VHBF01000144.1 GCA_016872075.1 Bacillota bacterium
CAACACTTATTTTAATTGGCGTAAATTTTCTATCGGTTGTGGGTGGCTTGAATACAAACTTAGAATTTACTTCTGGTAAAGAAATGATCTTTAGAATTAGTGACAAAGTGAATGAGGATGCTTCCTTTGAGGATAACGATGCTGTCAAATCCATTGCCAATGCAATGATTGATCGCTTAGAAAATGCCTTGGTTACGAAATACGAAGTCCTTGTTGAAGGCAATGATCAAATTCGCGTGACTGTATCCGAAACATCTGACACCAAATATACTCGCTTACAAAATTATTTAGGCTTTGATGCAGAATTCACCTTGTGTACAACCACTGAAGTCTGTTCCACCAATGAACAAATGTTTAATGGGCAAACAGCAAGGATTGAATATAAAGGTCAAAATCCATTTGTGGTGTTTTCAGTTGACGATCTAACGTATCTCCAAGAAGTGTTAGTCACGGAAGCGGGTGGTGAAGAATCGACCGATGGTGAATTATTACTTTGGGCTGGTAAATTAGAAGAGGATTCATATTCTGAATCCTTAAATAACCCAGATATTGCGGAAAAAATACTATTACGTTTTCCCGTCAATAATTTATGGTGGGATTCCGAAACCAAAACTGAATTAGCGTATTTAGTTTCCCCTTCACAATTTGGACAACCGAATGAAAATAATATTTTTGCATCAACCGTTGTTGCGCAAGCTAATGAAGAAGCCATCTATTACCGAAACCTATTCAATGCTAGTGATTTAGCTTATGCTGTCGAATTTTTATACGCCCAAAATGTCCCTGCTGCGGTTGAACCGTTATTATCCCTTGAAAATATTCTCTCGCTTGCCAATACCCAAACCTTATGGGCGATGGTAATTGCTGTGTTAATGATGATCTTGGTTTTATTCGTCGTCTATCGCCTTGCATCCTTAGGCATGCTTGCCACGATTACGTTATCAATTTTTACCACCCTCTTTACCTTCATCACGTTAAATTTAGAATTTTCCAGTGGTGCTCTCGTCGGATTTTTAACGATTGGAATCTTGGGACTATTTACATCAGTCATTTATTTAACCTATGCAAGAAGAGAAATTTATCAAGGTAGAAGTTTTAAAAAAGCTCATGCCGAAGCGAATGGCCAATTGTTGCCTTTGGTCTTGGATGTGACTGTTATTGGCTTAGTATTTGGTTTATTCTTATATATCTTTGGTGGCAACCTTGCGCAAAGTTTAGCGGTCATTTTATTGATGGGTTCACTTAGTAATTTCATCGTTGTTTACTTGGGTAATCAAGTAATGTATGGTCAATTGTTACAAGCCAATTTATTAAGCAAGAAACTAACGTGGCTCAATCTTAACGCCTCCCTGATTCCAGATTTATTAAAAAATGAAAAACCTGTCTATGTGGGTCGATTTGCCACTCGTGATTTTGCCTCTAAAGGGCCTCTACTTTCCCCAATTGCAATCGTAGGTGGAATCGTGACGTTAGTCGCAATGCTGACCATGACAACCTTTAATTTACCGGCCATTGCTTCCCCAGCGGCAACGAGTAATGCTCGGCTTTACTTAGAAGCAAAAGAATTTTCACAATTCGAATCAACCGCTGATATCCAAGGATTGATTGATGATCTCTTCATCGATGGTGAAGCGGTTACCTTGATTGACTCCACCATTCAAGTCCATGATTTAACCCGTCGAGAAGATGATATTGCGGTTT
Organism: Bacillota bacterium; assembly: GCA_016872075.1. Lineage (GTDB taxonomy): Bacteria > Bacillota_I > Bacilli_A > RFN20 > CAG-826 > UBA970. The sequence continues at coordinate 1,702 of VHBF01000144.1, forward strand.
CATATCGCATCTTTGTTGCGGAACTGGCTATTGAAAGTTTTGAAGGGGTGACATTTAGTTTCAATAACGGGGTCGATCCCATTCTTGAAAGTGATAATTTTAATGACCTATTAGAGGAAGTAGTGACGCTTGTTTATGAAGATGACCAAGTCACCATGGTTGGTTTTTATCCAGGTGAAACCTTAACCAACCAACCAACGGTTATGGATATCACCCTTGGTACCCTCATCGCGATTAGTTTAGTGACCCTTTA
>VHBF01000145.1 GCA_016872075.1 Bacillota bacterium
ATCAAATTTTTGTTCGTTCGTTTGCCGATTCCAATAATGATGGTGAGGGTGATATTCGTGGCATCATCAACAAACTTGATTACTTAGAAGCGCTTGGCGTCAAAGCATTGTGGCTGACACCTGTTCATGCTTCTGAAACGTATCATGGCTATGATGTTAGTGATTTTTATCGGATCAATCCTTCTTTAGGCACGACCTTGGATTATGCAGAATTGATTTATAAAGCCAAAGAAAAAGATATGCGCGTCATCATGGATTTGGTGGTCAACCATACTTCGACGCAAAACGCTTGGTTTCAAAATTCTATCAATTTACGAAAAGGCACCAATAGCGCCGGCCAACCAATTGACTATCGTAGTTTCTATCATTGGCAATATTCATTAACGCCATTGGTCACGCCTTGGCATCGTTTTGGGGAAACCAATTATTACTATTATGGTAAGTTTGCTTCCGGGATGCCGGAATTAAATTATGATTACCAAGGTACTCGTGACGCCATCATAGATGTGGCGAAGTATTGGGCAGCGTTTGGTGTAGCAGGCTTCAGAATTGATGCGGTCAAACATATTTATATGAATGATGAAGTGACCAAAGACACGAACGATGTCATTACCGAATCAGGGACAACCTATGCTGTTAACCGCACCAAGAATATTAACTTCTTTAAAGAATTCAATTATCGTTTAAAATCCGTCTATCCAAATGCCTTTGTGATTGGAGAAAACTTTGACGGTTGGGATGCACGAATTGCCCCTTACTATCAAGGGATGGATTCACAACTTGATTTCCAAAACTACTATCACTTGATGAATATGATGCATGGGATTGCTGAAAGTGCGAACCCACAAGCACAAGCGACTGTCTTTGCCACTAAATTTAATACGCATTTTAAACCCGTTCGTTCCCAATTTATCAATGGGGCGTTTACCTCTAACCATGACGTCGCTAGAGTCCTAAACTGGGTCAAAGGCACGAAGTCAGGCAATGATGTGATTGCGAAACAAACCATTAACACCAGTGAATATGCAGACGCATTAAGAAGGGCAAAAGTATTCAATGCTGCAACGTTGATGATGCCTGGCACGTCATGGATTTATTATGGTGATGAATTAGGGATGACCGGTAATTGGCAACTCAATCCCAGTGGCACCGATTTCCATAAAGACCGGTATTATCGTCAACCGATGAAGTGGGATAACGTCGATAGCGATCCGGCTCATACGAGTTATAGTTTTGAAGGTTATCAAGTTGCTTGGGATGGTATTAATGCAATCGATTCTTTGGTTGCAGGTGCCAATCAACAAATGTTGCAAGCAGACTCCATGTTTCAATTAACTCAATCCTTAACCGCATTAAAAAATGCAGAACCTGCATTGATCAAAGGGTCATTCCAAGCGATCACAACAGGGAATACGAATGTGATGGGATTTAGACGATCGCTGAATAACGACACGTTCAATATTTATATCAACTTTGGAACCTCTCCTGCTTCGGTTTCCACAACAGGCACGTTGGTTTTTGCTAGCGAAAACACCACCTTACAATCGCTTCCTAGTTTTTCAATTTTAATCACGAGGACTGCATCATGAAAGCCCGATTGAAATGGATGCTTTTAAGTGCGTTAATCGCCGTCAGTGGTCTTGTTCAATCCTCCATTCAACCGCTTTCGCCATTTGCGAATAATCAAGTGACTGTCAAATTAGTATTGGGTGAACAAGCTTCACTTCCGGGTTATCAAGGTGTTAATGATACCAATATTTTTCACCGGAATGTGGTGACATATACGGCCGCGAGTGATTCGCTTTTACCAACCCCAACCAAAACAGGGACAACCTTTGTCAGTTGGGTTTATGCCCAATCTTCCGCGCTGGTGAGAGTCCACAAAATGCCTAAAACCAGTGGCGCGACTTACTATGCTTATTGGCAAGGCGATG
>VHBF01000146.1 GCA_016872075.1 Bacillota bacterium
TCGTTGTTGGTGAAATTGATAATGGGTCCATTGATCTTGAGAATCAATAAAAACAATCTCATCCGTTTTTGGATTGAGAGCCGCGTGTTCTAAATAGAGCGGATGTAATTGATGGGAAAACAAAACAAGTGAGCGTTTCATCTCTATCAATGTAGCACAAGTAGTATGATAAATGCGTATGGATGCTATCGCATTTTCTGAATTAACTCAACTTCAACAAGTCATGGATTCCTTTTCTTTAGATAAGAATCGGCAACGACCATTCATTACCTTAAGTTTTGGCATGTCCCTTGACGGCAAAATTGCCACTTATACCGGTGATTCAAAATATATCTCAGGGCCAGTGACACGCGAGTTTGTTCATGAACTTCGGCATCGTCATGATGGAATCCTAGTTGGCATTCGCACCATTGAAGCCGATCATCCTTTATTAACCACTCGTTTAAAAGAAGGCCAAGGTAAAAATCCGCACCGGATTATTTTGGACTCCCAATTACGTATTGAACTAAACGAACCAGTATTACAACCCAAGCCAGATTCAAAAACCATCATTGCCACCAAAGCCAATCATGGTTCTAGAAAAATGGAGGCCTTAAAAAAATTAGGGGTGACGATATTACTCGATCCAACAACTTCTGAAAATATTGATTTACCCTGGTTGATGCTCAGCTTGAATAAACTTAAAATCCAATCGTTGCTGGTTGAAGGTGGCGGGACCATTCATGAAAGCTTTATTAAACTCGACCTGTTTGACCGCATTTATGCACAGATTTCTCCGATTCTTATTGGCGGCAAAGATGCAAAAACACCAGTCGAAGGTTTGGGCTTTGCCACGCTCAAAGAAGCAAGTCATGTTGCGTTTCACAACCATTTCATTTTAGGCAGCGATATAATCGTGGTAGCAAAGAAAGGGCGATAGGTCATTGAAATTACATGCTTAAATTTTTGTCCGTTATCGAAGCGGTTCAACGCTTGCAGTCCGGTGAAAAAATTTTACTTGTCGATGATGAAAAATTAGATTCTCCCGCCCATTATGCGCAACTAGCAGAAGCAGCTCTTAAACAAAAAAAAGCTCAACTATTACATGATGTGCCCGGTATGGTCATGCTTGCTTTAGGGTTTGATAAATATGCGACCATCACTAACTCTTTAAAAGATGCAAACAATGAATTTATGATTCCGATGACGACTTTAGGGGCATTAGATTTAGGCTATGCGTTAAATGCTAAATTTTTTGATGCATTATTAAAGACATTAGTTTCCAACGCTTCTTCTCATGAAAACTTTAGGTTTGACGTTGGCTATCAAACTTATCCAGTTAAATTGGGTGGGACTTTAAAAAAAGCATCGCCCTTTGAAGCCATCGTTGATCTTGCATACTTAGCCAAATTAGAACCCGTTGGAATTTTAGTTCCAAGTTGTGACGGCGTCGGTCGCCTGTTAACGGGTCATCAATTGCACCAAGAAAAAGGGGATATAATATCCCTTTCGATTGCCGACTTAATCGCCTTTAGACGGCAACAAGAATCCTACATCGAGCGCATTGCCACTGCCGAAATGCCTACCAAGCATGGTGTCTTTAAAATGGTTGGTTTTGTTAACAAACTAAATGGTGAGCACCATGTTGCATTGGTCAAGGGTGATGTCACCACAGACGAACCCGTTTTAGTGCGGGTGCATTCAGAATGTTTAACCGGCGATGCCTTTGGCTCACAACGTTGTGATTGTGGTCAACAATTACAAGCAGCGCTAAAACGGATTGAAAAGCAAGGTCGTGGTATTTTGCTCTACATGCGGCAAGAAGGTCGAGGCATTGGTTTAATTAATAAAATTAGGGCTTATGCCTTACAAGATATGGGACTCGACACAGTTGAAGCGAACTTAGCCTTAGGTTTTCCTGAAGATTTAAGGGAAT
>VHBF01000147.1 GCA_016872075.1 Bacillota bacterium
GAAGTTAATGGTAATGTATATGTTGTTGGTTCGTAGTACCCTGTTGCTTCATGCCAGGTATGAAGATCATCTAACCCATACGCGAATCCAAATAATGCCGTATATAAATTGCGATCTGAACTAATTAAAATTCTCTCCATGTAAGGAATGAGTACATCGTAAAAGCTATCAATGTTTTTATCAACTTTAAGCCCGTAGAAGTAGTCAAACGCGAGGGCTAAAAAGTGGTAGGTGGATTGCTTAAGATCGCTTGCCATCGTCAGTCCATTGAAACTACTCGTCTTCATTTCATTTAATACAGTACTTTCATTATCTAACGCGGTAAATGTATCAAAGCCATACAATTTGTCACCATTATAGTAAACATCATAATAAAGCGCGTTAAGGAAAAGTAAATTCAAGATTGAAATAGGTGCAAGGTATAAATTATTGTGCTGAATAAGATCGACGCATCTCCACCAGTAATCTCCTAATCCGGTATTATCTAACCTCTCACTGTCGCACCGGCGACTCTCATGAGTGAGAGGTTTTTATTTTTATTCTATTTTTTAGCAACAATTTGATAATGTTAGCCACCCCGTGACCTGATGAGGTACTTAATTCAAAATCTAATGAGAAAGATGGAATAAAAAGAATGAGTTGGCAAAGTAACAAAAATGTAGTGATGCAAATCCAAAGGTTTTATAGAAAGTTATATAATTAACCAATAGGTAAAAATCATGGAAAACAAAATGTCCAAACCTTGCAATCAATGCAGACTTCATTGAGAAGTATGTAAAGGACATTATCGCAGATCTAATTCAGCAGCGAATTTCTCTTGGTATTGATTCCGATAAGGTAAATCAATTAATCCAAGATGATGAACGATTAGTCAAAACTCTTAAGAAACAAGTTCAGAACGAATTTCTAATGATTGATAAACTAACTATGGGCTTGGTTCAAAATACGAGTCCGGCGGTTAAAGATTCCATTACCAAGAAGATTGCTCAATGTGAAAAGGAAATGCTTGATCTACTAAAAACCTTAGATTAAGAATTTAAATAAGACTTAATCGCGCTGGCAACTACCTCGTATCCTTTGGCGTTGAGGTGCAAACCATCGCGACTAAATTTCATGTTAAGTTGTCCTTGTTGGTCTAATAATAAATTAAATACATTGACATATGTCACCCCTTTGATCGATGACAGGCCATCATTGATTTTTCTAATTCTGGCGTTGGACCTGTAGTTTTCTGGTTTTTGTCCAAGATTCAATGTCGCTTCATGAACGGGATATACTGAAATTAATACAATCGGTACGGTCGGTAACTTTTTACGGATATTAGATACAATGTGGGTCATATTGATAATCGTCTGTTCTGCCTCTAGTTTTAAAACTGAAAAATCATTCGTGCCAATTTGTAACACAACAAGCTTGGGATTTAACGCAAAAATTGAAGGCTCAAGACGTGTATTTAACCCTACGGTTGTGTCGCCACCAATCCCGCGATTATAAATTAATTGTTTAGGAAAATACTCATGCAATGGAAACTCTTGTGTAATACTGTCTCCTACAAACGTGATGCCACCTTGTTGAGCATGCGCGTTCATTGCTTCAAAATCAGTGACACGTTGATGAAAACCATTTTGTAACAAAAACTTTAAAAAATCGTCTTCCCCTTGTTTACGTGCTCGCTTCAACCATGTGGGTAATCGGAGCCCTAAAGCCAATAAAATTACCAAAAGGCTAATCGTTGTGATGAACCAAGGATTCATTTTGCTTTCTCCAACGGCATTGCCAATAAGGCAGAGCCAATCCCGGCATCATGACGTGGTGGAGCAATGATGGTCAGGGAGGGGATTACTTTTTTGATTGCTTGAATTAAGTTTGATTTGTAAGGTGTATTGGCATTG
>VHBF01000148.1 GCA_016872075.1 Bacillota bacterium
ATAAAAATTTAGTTTTTCTGTAATCCCAAATCGCCCCCTCAATGGCGAAGATAAATCACCGGCACGTGTGGTGGCCCCAATTAAAGTAAAAGGGGGTAAAGCTAAATTGATGGTGCGACTACTCCCTTCACGATTGACTAAAACCGAAACATGAAAATCTTCCATCGCTCCATAAAGTACTTCTTCAACAATTGCTGGGAGACGATGGATTTCATCGATGAACAAAATGTCACCGGGTTCAAGTGCAGTTAACACCGCAGCTAAGTCGCCAGTGCGTTCAATGCTGGGGCCTGTCACGGTTTTGATTTGGCTTTTCATTTCATTAGCAATGATGTGGGCAAGCGTTGTTTTTCCTAAGCCTGGGGGACCATAGAGTAATAAATGATCTAGGGTTTCTTGGCGATGTTTAGCAGCACCAATAAAAACTTTAAGATTATCTAAAAGTTGTTTTTGACCAATATATTCTTTTAATAATTGTGGCCGAAGCGATAATTCTTCGCTCGTTTCTTCTTGTTGCTTTTTGGCATCGACAATTCTTGCCATCACGATTTACCTAATCTTTTTAATGCCAGCCTAATAAGTTGTTCGGTTGAAGAAGTATCCGCAACCGTATCCTTTAATGCCCGATCAATTTCAATTGCTTTAAATCCTAAGGTTTTTAAAGCTTCTCTCACTTCAGTTAAACGACTATCCTCTTTCGCGGAATTTTTGGGTGAATCAAACGTTATTTTCCCTTTCAAATCAAGGATGATTTGACTAGCAGCTTTTGGACCTATACTAGGTAATGATTTTAAAAACGCAACATTGCCGTCGTTAATTCCTTGAATTATTTGGTCTGGTGATGCTCCAGACAAAGCGCCCATTGCCGTTTTAGGACCGATTCCTTTAACTAAGAGTAATTGTTCAAAAATTCGTTTTTCTAAAAGGTTGGCAAATCCAACTAAAAATTGATCGCCTTCACGAATCACATGATAAATGTAAACATGGTTTATTTCATTCAATTGAAACGACGCTGGTTTGGTAATGTAAACAAAATAACCGACGCCTTGGACTTCAATAACCAAGTGATCGGTTTGCAACTTAACCACTAATCCAGTCAAGGAATAAATCATATATTGAGTTGAACCACTCCTAAGAAAAATAGGATTAAGAGAACAAAAATCGTGATGATTGTGGTGACGAGGACAAGTAAGGTAGAAAGTTCTTTGCGCATATCGTTATTATATAACGCTTTCATTTAGGAATAATAGGTGAACTCAAACTCACCAATGATAACCGTATCGCCCTCTTTGATGCCCATTTTTTCTAAAGCATCTTCGACCTTAATTTTACGGAGATATTGCAATAAACTCATGATCCCTTGATCGGTTGATAAATTAAATTTTTGGTAGGTGGCTTCCATTTCTTCACCTTGAATAACAAAAATGTGTTCGCTCCGTTTGGTGATTTTGAATGTCGAAGGGGTTTGATAAGTATAAATTTTTTCTTCTGGTGATTGCATGACCTTTTTCTTGGTGATGGGTCGTTGCGATAATTCCAATTCAATCGCATCAAGCAGTTCTGGAATTCCTTCATTCGAAAGGACGCTAATCGGATAGATTTTCTTGCGTTTAAGGAAAGCTTTTAATTTTTTAAGATTCGCTTCTGCAGCAGGTTCATCCATTTTTGAGGCAACAATTAAAGTAGGTTTATCGAGTAAATCCTCTGCATAAGCTTTCAATTCTTTGAGAATACTTTGGTAAGCATAAACCGGATCGCGATGCGAAGCCATATCCACGACATGTAATAAAACCCGACAACGTTCAATATGTCTTAAAAAATTCAATCCCAAGCCTTTTCCTTGATGCGCGCCTTCAATTAAACCAGGTAAATCCGCAATGGTA
>VHBF01000149.1 GCA_016872075.1 Bacillota bacterium
ATCGTCCACGTATGTTCTGCTTTGAGAATCCGCGCAGAGTGACTGGCGACATAACCTAAGGCTTTTGCCCTATCTAAAACACGTTTTCGAGTTGCCTCCGTAACACTGCCTTTATCGTTTAAAATTTTACTGACCGTACCAGCTGATAAAGCAAGATCGGCAGCAAGTTCATGAATGGTAAGTTTATGACGTTTATTTTTCATCGATTAAAACGGTGGCAATGGATTTAGCTTCTAAGGAAAAGGTTTGCCACTTTCCTTGATTGAAAATTGAAAATACATGCGTTAAAGAACTCGCATTTAACAGCACCAACACTTTTTGTTGATCAGGACGTAAATACGCGACCCCTTGAACTCCTTCTGGCAGCTTTGCTTCCAATGCAATTCGTTGCGATTGAGGTGGAATAAATTTTGAAAAATGACCGATGACATAGTAGGTACTATTCTTGATGATGGTTTGATTTCGGCGATCAAACAAAATTGGGGCATCACAATAATTACCAACGTGATTAGGACCACCTTGTTCATTCAGGACTAAATTCCAATCAATAAAACCTTCGTTACCTTGTAAAAAATCACCAATGATATTTCGGGCGTAGCGTTCACCCGTGTCCCATGATCCAGGTTTAGGACCGCCTTCAATACAACCTTCAGTAAACAGTAAATGTTTGGCGGGAAATAACGCTTTTGTCTTTCCAATATTTTCAAATTTTTCTTCACCATACCAATGAAAAGCGGTACCCCAAACATATCGATTCGCTTCCGGATCAGCATAGATTGGACTGACCCTTTCAATCATAATGTCGCGATTATGGTCCCATACCAATAACTTGATTTGATCCTTAAAATGTTTTTGTAAACGTGGCCCTAAATGAAATTTAACAAAGTCTCGTTCTTGTTCAGGCGTATACAAACAGGAATCCCATACTTGTCTTGCTGCGGGTTCATTTTGGACGGTGACACCCCAAGGTTGAATCCCTTCTTTTTGTAATGCCTGAATAAACTTAATGTAATATTCAGCCCAAAGCGATTGATATTCTGGTTTTAATACACCGCCATGATTCATTTGTTGATTATCTTTCATCCAACCAGGAGGGGACCAAGGTGAAATTAAAATCTTCAGATTTTTTTGCTTCGCCAATACTTTTTTCAAAATTGGCAAGACATACCAGGAATCTCTAGCGATAGAAAAGCTTGAGAGTGTAGTATCACGATGATTCACATACGTATAGTTACCCAAGGCAAAATCACTTGAATTCATATGGATTCGCGTGAAGTTATAATCCAAACCATCTTGGGAAAAATATAAATTTAATAAAGTTTGAATGAGGGCTTCATCATGATTTTCTTTAATCGTATAGGCGGCGGATTCTGTTAATGAACCCCCAAATCCTAGATGGGTTTGAAATTGTTGTTTGGCATTGATGTTTAAAATCGTACCTATCGATGACGGGTTCGTCTTAATCATTTGAGGCGACCATCTTGCACCAGCAGCAGAAGTGTGAATAACTTTCATTCTTGATACACCTCAATTTTTTCAACATCCATCACGTATGGCATGTCTTGTTCTTCAATCTTGCCACCCCAAGTGCCACCAACGGCAATATTAACAATTAAATAATAAGGTTTATCAAACGGCCAACTTTCAATCGAGTCACCTGGTTTTTTTTCAAAAGTCACATAATGAACATCATCAATAAAGAAACTAATACCCTCTGGTCTCCAAATCATTTTATAGTCATGGAAACCTTCCATGATGCCAGGAATTTTTTGGAACTTCGTGCGTTGGGTTTTGATGATGTGATTATGAAGTTGTGAATGCAAACTAAAATGCAATACTTCAGGATCATGTCCCACCATTTCC
>VHBF01000150.1 GCA_016872075.1 Bacillota bacterium
TTACTTTCTCTTCTTTGCTAAACATTGTTTTCCTTTTCTTCGGTTTCTAAAGAAACACTGTTTATGATTTCTGCAAATATAGAATCTATGTACATTTGTTCATTTATTGTAAACTTTTGTTTGAGTTTACTTCGATTAAACGATCTAAGCCCAAAAGTAGCTAACAGTATTGGAGCTAATACAACATAAAACATTTAATTCTCCTTTCGTGATAATCTGTACTTTTTGCCGTCAGAACCAAAATAATTAAAGATTAACTCAAATGCCATCATTACCAATATAATTATAGGATTAATTACATTATAAATACTGTTCAACAGAAACAACATAAACAAGAACATAAAACCTGCCCACATACCAGACAGTGCTACAATAGGCTTGTCTTCAGTACTTATGTTCTTAATATTTGTCAAACCTATTAAAAAATACGGTAGAGGTAAGAAGAAAGGATGCGTGGCTTGCCCGCCGGCGCTTTTACCAAATATGTAGTGACCGTACTCGTGGCTGATTAGACTCATAACGAGAACGATCACAATAATTGGATTAACAAAATAAAAATTTATTTGCGCTACTGCTATGGCGGTCATGACAGTATAAAACGCACCTTTGCTTGAAGTAACCCCAGTATCCAAATACTCAGTAAATACTTCAGTTTTTGCTTTCACTCTGTCTTTTAATAAGGTCTTTAACATACTCTCTTGAAACGCTCCTATGTATTCTGTTGGTAAAGAACGCATGCTGTCTGTAAACATTCCCATCGGCGTTGTCATAATCCACTGCCGATTGATTGATCGGAAGATTCAAATCCTTTGCCATCGCTATATACAAATTGGTTTTAAATTCCAGCAAATGTGCAATGATTGCTAGCATCGTGCGCCAATACACATTTATAAAATGAGAATCAATATGAATATGTAGTTTTTCATTTATTTCTTTTAGTGATTCAAAGTCGCCTGAACAAAGAGCTTGTAACACACTTTGTATCGTGTGCATTTGAACGATCTCTAGCTCAATCTTATAAAAATAGGTCACCTTGGAAAAATGACCATTTGTCAATGAGTCTAGCGTATCGTGTGTGGCCTTGACGAAACTGATGCTGTTTGATTCAGCAGACCATCTACCGGCAGCTTCGTATAAAGCTATCGCTATACGGGCCCGGTTGCTTGTTGTTTCGACATCGGTCAAGAAGTCGCTTGCATCAATGTCGATGCTGTGCTCATCCTTGAGGTGGCTTCTCAGCGCGTCAGCAATATCTTTTGACTTTGTTGCTTCGTTGTCTTCGAACAAGTCGTCGTCACTGGAATTAATAAAATTATCGTCATAAGTCATAGTTTAGTCACCTTTTGGTTTTTGTAGGATTATTGCGTATAGTTTGAAAAAAAAGAGCCTTTTTACGCGTTAGTTGCCATACAAAGAAACTTGTTCTCTGTATGATTGTTCAAACGCGTTGAGATTCTTTAAAAGATCAGAATGGAAGTTTCGAGTACTCTGATATAATGATATAAAAGTAGAACTTGGGCTGGTTTCTATGAACTCTTCACAAACAGATATTATATACTCAGAAAAACTTTTCAATGCAAAGACAGCCAAAAGAACACCGGCTTCTTTTTGTTTATTTGTATTGTCTTTGTAGAATGTAGCTGCGGCGTAGCCTGCGTGTACAGCCTTTACCATGTCCATAGAAACCTTTTCTATTTCTTGATAAGAACTATGTATCAATAAATCTATTTGATCTTCCTTCATACTTAACCCCTGTTTTTAGTTCAGCAAATCCGATATCAATTTTAGCTTTTCGTTGACTTTCTTATTATTGTTTGAACCAGATCGACGCTTCATCGCTTCTTGTGAAAGACCTA
>VHBF01000151.1 GCA_016872075.1 Bacillota bacterium
AGTTCATGGATTACTTGTCGGCAAGCACCACATGGTGAAATCGGCCCTGATGTTGGTCCGATTACCGCCATACTCACCATGTCAGCTTTTCGAAACCCTTTTAAATGAGCGTGATAAAGTGCGGTTCTTTCGGCACACATCGATAAACCATAGGAAGAGTTTTCAATATTTGCACCAGTTACAACCGTGCCATCTTTCATTAAAATCGCTGCCCCAACTTTAAAATTAGAATAAGGAACGTGACAATCCTTTGTTGCATCAATTGCGAATTGAATCAATTCTTCAGTTTTCATATTGGTTTCCTTTTTCCCAAGATTTTATCTTGAAGTTTAATCATGGATGCCTCTTCAGCTGGGGTGTCATGATGATACCCCAATAAATGCAGTAAACCATGAACAAAAAGAAATGATAACTCCCGCTCACGGCTATGCCCAAACTGTTTTGCCTGCATGAATGCTTTTTGATAACTAATGATAATTTGACCAAGTAAGGTGCCTTGCTTCGTTGATTTTGGTGAATCCCATGCGAGAGGAAAACTTAAAACATCGGTTGGATAATCATGGTTTAAGAATTTTAAATTATAACGTTGAATCATTTTGTTGGTCGTCATTAAGACATCCACAGAGGCATTGTTTGAAAATCCAATGACGGTTAAGGTTTTTTTTAATAAAAATAAATAGCGAGTTTCAAGCTGATAAGAATCAAGTAATTTAGGTGCAATTAAGTCGATTTTCACTATTATATTTTAACATAATCCTTGCTGTTCAAAAACATAAAACCTAATTGTCTCCATTCTTTTTTTTCCTGGGGGTAACGATACAATTGCTGATGATAACTATAGTTAATCATCAAAATGGAAACCATGGTAAACCAAGTAATAAATGCCTCAAATTTATAGAATTGCTGATAAATCCATACCATCATGATGGCGGTCATCATCATCACTAACCACCATCCAAAGCGAAATCTCACCAACTGATAAACTCTATCCATCAATTGTTGAAAGTCTTTGATGGGGATAAATGGATATTTTAAAGACTGCTCTAATTTACCTATCGATTGGACTTCATGGTCCGAAACTAATTGCATATGACGAATTGCTAACGCTACAACCGCATGGTAAATAACAAGCACGACTAGATAGGTTGGGGATGCAAACAGCGTGTAAATGATAGTGCCAGTTAAAACTAACCAACGATAAAGTTGATTTAAGGGCAATCCAAACCATCCCTGTTTCCATTGGTGAAACAGTTTAAATTGGTTGGCGTTATGGATTAAAGGTAAATAATATTTGATCATCACTTGATCAATATGCTTCACTTGCCGATAAACATAACCTAACCAAGCTATCATGAATCCGATCATCAAACCTACCATGAAAATCCAATCCATGGGTTGCCAAAACCATATGATGATTATCAAGGTGAATAAGAGATAACTGCCTAGCCAAAATCGATTCATCCAAAGCTGATTCATTGGTAAGTCTGGTCGCACATGCGGGGCAAGATGTTTTACCATTAAAATATAACCACTAAATCCATCTTTAAAAAATGAATCCTTCACTTTTTGGTAAGGACCTTTGGGATCGAGAATATGAAAGCTTTGACCCTTGGGCACGACCGTAATGTAATGACTTTGGGTTTGCTTCATTAAAGCAATGAATGGTTTTTTTATGCCTCTAACGGAACTGGGATGGTGTAACTTATAACCCTTTAATGTCACACCAAAATGATTGGCAAACTCTAGTAGATTTTTAAAAGATGAGGGTCGATCCCAAGTTTCTTGAATGAATAAAAAACGCTCATCTT
>VHBF01000152.1 GCA_016872075.1 Bacillota bacterium
ATGTCAACCCGATACCTTAACTGGGCGAGATAAAACCTGGACTAAACCTCCGACTAAAATCTGGGCAGAAGCCAATCATATCACTGTATTTCAACCTGAAAAAATTAAAGAAGATCATCGATTTTTAAATGACCTAGATGTCGATTATATTTTAACTTTAGCCTATGGCCAAATTGTGCCACAACCTGTCCTTGATAAACCAAGATTTGGTGCCTTTAACTTTCATGGTAGTTTGCTACCCAAATATCGGGGCGCGTCCCCAATCCGTTTTGCCTTAATCCATCAAGAAAAAGAAACGGGCATGACCTTGATGAAAATGGTGATGGCGATGGACGCAGGGCCCATTTATGCTATGAAGCGATTACCGATTTTACCTGAAGATAATTACTCTTCACTCCTGCAACGTTTTTCAAACTTTACCTCGCAATTCGCGCTCCAATTTTTACCACGGTTATGCCGGGGTGAGTTATCACCGATTGCCCAAATTGAAAAGGATGTAACATTTGCACCGTTAATTAAAAAAGAAGATGAGCATCTAAAACTCAACTTATCCATCGACGCGATAATGGGATGGATCAAAGGCTTAGCAGATGTACCTGGTGGTTTTTTTCAATTTCAAGATAAAAAATTAAAGGTCTTTCAAGCATCCATTGTCAATCGAGATCAACATCATCCGGTCGGAACCTTGGTTAAAGTCGATCACGAAGGTGTCCATCTTCAAGTCATCGGCGGGGTTCTCAACCTCCTACAAGTGCAATTAGAGGGTAAAGGAAAAATGCTTGGGGCGGTTTTCGGAAACGGCCATCAACACATGCTTGGTCAAAAACTTACGTAGTTATGGAGTTATTCTTATCCGTTCATGATATCGTTGATTTTGTCTTAAGAACCGGAGATTTAGATAATCGTATTTTTAATCGTGCGACGATGCAAACCGGCACCGATATGCATCAACGCTATCAGCAAAGTGTTAAAATACCGGGCTATCACCGTGAAATGGCTTTACAGGGAAACTATCGTTTTCAAGATTTAAACTTCGTTATCCAAGGTAAAGCCGACGGATTATATGAACGTGATGATACCGTGATAATTGAAGAAATCAAAACCACGATTGCCGGTTTAAATATTTTCCATCAACAGCATGAAACGTGGCATATGATGCAAGCTTTATTTTATGGCCATATGTATGCAACGCAGTACCATAAATCAAACATTCAAGTGAAGTTAATTTACCTTCACCAAGTTGAAGAGGGTCGCTTAGAAAAAGTTTATGATTTTACCTTAGAAGAAGCTCAACGAGATTTACAGGCTGTGATCAATGAATATGGCAGTTTTTATCTCACCATCGTTGCGCAACAAACCGCTTTAAAAAAAATGCTTCCGCAATTACAATTTCCCTTTAAAACTTTTCGTAAAGGTCAAAGAGAATTAGCCAAATATGTCTATGGTGTGAGTCAAAAAGGGGGGCGCTTATTTGTGGAAGCACCCACTGGTATTGGCAAAACCATGTCCACTTTATTTCCGATGATTAAAGGCTTATTCACCCATCATGAAAAAGTCTTTTATTTTACTGCTAAAAATTCTGGAAAAATTGCAGCCGTAGAAGCGATCGAACGATTACGTTCTCAAGGGGTACCGATTCGGTATGTGGTGATTACAGCCAAAGAAAAAATTAGCTTTTGTCCTAAAGGGAAAATTAACCCTGATGACTGTTTATATGCTCGAGGTTATTATGACAAAATTAAGGACGTGTTACTGGAGGGTCTTTCAACTTACCAGGCGTTTACGCCTTCAACCATCGAA
>VHBF01000153.1 GCA_016872075.1 Bacillota bacterium
TTTTTTCTTAAGCGATCATCAACAACTGGAGAAGGCCCTTCTTCGACCATCTTTTGATTGCGTCTTTGTAACGAACAATCTCTTTCGCCCAAATAGACACAAGCACCATGACTATCACAAAGAATTTGAATTTCAATATGCCGGGGATTTTCAATATATTTTTCAACATATAAATTTTTATCGCCGAAACTTGCTTCTGCCTCCATAGAAGTACGATCAAAAACGTCTCTAAATTCTTTCTCAGATCGAATAATTGAAATGCCACGACCACCGCCACCAGAAGTCGCCTTGATCATCACAGGAAAACCTACTTTTTTTGCCACATTTAAACCTTCTTCAAGGTTTTCAACAATGCCCTCAGAGCCCTCAATCACAGGGACACCAGCTTTACGAGCAATCGCTTTAGCGGAGGCTTTGTCACCGATTTGACTAATTGCGTTTGCGGATGGACCGACGAATTTAATGCCACAACTGGCAACAATTTCAGCGAACTGTTCATTTTCTGATAAAAAACCATAACCAGGGTGAATCATGGTCGCCCCTGTCGCCACTGCAGCGGAAATGACACTATTAATATTGAGATAACTATTTTTAGATCTTGCTTCCCCAATACAAATGGATTCATCAGCTAATTTGACTGCCATCGTATCGCGATCAGCAGTTGAATAAACGGCAACCGTTGGAATCGAAAGTTCCTTGCAGGCTCTAATGACCCGCACTGCAATCTCCCCGCGGTTCGCGACGAGAAGTTTTTCTGCCATTTTTACTCCTGAGGTCGAAGCGAAATAACGACTTGGTTAAATCCAACCACATCGCCATTTTTACAATTAATTTTTTCAACCACACCGGAGAAAGGCGAGGCAATTTCATTCATAATTTTCATTGCCTCAACAATACATACGGTTTGGCCCTTGTTCACACGTTGCCCAATCTTTACAAATGGTTCAGATGTCGGTGAACTCGCGGCATAATAAGTTCCAACTAAAGGCGATGTTACATCTTTTAACAAAATGTCCTCTGTAGGTTTGTTAGCGACGGTATTTTGTGCCTTAACATTAACATTAGGCGGTAAGATTTTTGAATCATTGACCACTAATGTTTTAGGTTCTGAGTTGGCAGTTTCTTTTAATTTTGATAATGCAATCTTAAAAGTCCCATCCTCAATTGCCATGGTCGTTAATTTAGACGACTCAAAATACTTAATTAAATCTTGAACTTTTTTAAAATCCATAAAAATTATTTAACTTTGGGTTTAATAAAGTTAACAATATCACCGATTGTCTTGAGTTTTTGAGCTTCATCATCAGCTATTTTGACTTTAAAGGTGTCTTCTAGTTCCATGATCAATTCAACAGCATCTAAAGAGTCAACGTTCAAATCTTCTCTTAATCTTGTTGATGCATTTACTTTTTCAGGACTGACTTTAAATTTTTTTGAAACAACTTCGCGAATTTTTTCTAAAACCATAGCAAGGTCTCCTTTAATAGTATGCCCCTATGTTATCACTCCACTTAATTATGTCAAGTTATCTAATTTTTTAATAAATCCACTTAATATCTTGTTGAAACCTTGAATTTAATTGATTGAAAATCAAAATATGATAAAATAATTTTTGAAAAGAGGTCTTTATGGCTAATATTAAGTCACAAACCAAGCGTATTCAAACCAATCTTAAAGCGGAGGTCCATAATTTTACGTTTAAGGCCAGTATGAGAACGGCAATTAAGAAAA
>VHBF01000154.1 GCA_016872075.1 Bacillota bacterium
TGTGTAAAAAAACACCCCAAAAAATGTAAATAATCTTTTGTCCACATTTTGTTGTCTCAAAATCTCGTTTTAGTCTTATTTTCTACCCAATCCACATCTTTAAAATGTGGATAACTTTGTGGATAAAATTTTCCACAAGAAAATTGGTGAATAACCTACAAACCACCTCATGAATCAATAATCAATTTATTTTATTTTGCAACACAAAGCAAAAAGATAAAAGAATGAAATGGTTTTGTTTTGACAATTTCACTAGATAATGCCTATAATTTTATGCGCATACAAATTGTATGACCTGGAGGTTTTCGGATGAAACGCACATATCAACCAAGTAAGAGGCGCCGCCAATCCATTCACGGATTCCGTGAAAGAATGGCTACTAGAGGTGGTCGTAAAGTCTTGAAATCTCGTCGTCAACAAGGCAGAAAGAAACTTTCTGCTTAATTTAAGGTAGCTTTTTGTGAAACGAAGTCACCGTTTACTCAAAGACGCTGACTTTCAAACAGTTCTCAACCAAAAAAAGTTTATTAAATCACAGGAATTTACTTTATATGGATCTAAACAATCCATTGGCCATACGAGAGTGGGTCTCTCTGTGGGGAAAAAAGTTGGGAACGCAGTAGTCAGAAATAAAATTCGCCGGCAAATTAGAATGATGTTGGCCACCAATCTTGATCTACGCGATTCGATTGATTACATTGTGATGGTTCGCTCACCCTATCTTTCACAAAACTTTCAAGTCAACCAATCCAACTTGCTTAATTTAATGCAAAACCTGCGGAGGAAGTTAATCGGATGAAACTCACCAAATCACAAAAACTCATGCTATTTCTTGGGGGATTATTTATTTTATCTTCCTGTACTGCAAGTTTTTGTTCTACCCAAGATATTAGTCGTGTGATGTATGCATATGAAAGTGGTAACACGAGCGAAGATCCTAATGTGTTCTTACCCAACACCGGACTCCAAGGGATATTAGATGAAGCTGAATCAAGTGGTTTTGACACACCATCCGATGCATTTTGGTTAGCCCTAGATGCCAAAGTATTTGAAGCTGCGAGTGCTGCAGCTACCGCCAACAATGAGTCTAATTTAGATGATCAAACCATTTTAGCTAATTATGGTTATGTCAAATTTTTAGGAACCAATTCGGTTTTATGGGGTAATTTTAATCGCTGGGTAAATGAAATTAAATTAGAATTACCACTGAACGAAACACCCAATCTTGATTTCACTAATTTATATAAAACCACCATCGACCAATTTGCTTCTCAATATCGTTCTTGCATCACCACCACTACCGGAAATTATGGACCTAATGGAGAATATTTATTTGAAGGTAAAACTTGGGCAGAAGCTTTTAACCGCGGTTTAATTGAAGGTTTATTTGTTTATCCAGTGGCTTTCTTAGTTGAGTTCTTTAACAATCTATTTGTGTCGGATATATCAGGGTTAAGCCAAGTGTTGGCAATTTTAGTTACCACAGTCATTGTCAGAGGTTTGATGATTGCCGTCACATTTAAATCAACCCTAGCTTCTCAAAAAATGAGTTTACTTCAACCTGAAATTGCCAAATTACAAAATAAATACCCTAATGCGAACACCAACCAATACGAAAAACAAAGAATGGCTCAAGAACAATGGGCGATTTATCAAAAACACGGCGTCAACCCGTTTAACCAAATCTTAATCGCCTTTGTGCAATTTCCTGTATTTATTGCTGTTTGGGG
>VHBF01000155.1 GCA_016872075.1 Bacillota bacterium
TTTCTTGTTTTACAAATCAATTTTTTCTTTTTATCAACTAGAAACCTCGGTCCAAACCTTTGCAGAACAATATGGTTTAATTCTTGCACCTTTTTTTATTCTTAACGCCCTATTTTTGGTTTTCAACCAAACGTTATATGCCCATGGAAAAACGCTAGAAGCGTTTATTGCTTTAGTCTTTTGTGATTCAAGTATTTTAATTTTTTCTTACTTGCTTATATTCGGCGTTCCTTGGCTTGGCATACCGAGTCTAGGGGGGACAGGGGCTGCGATTGCGATTGTCATTGGCCGATTAATATACTTTACTGGATTGGCTATTTTTATTCATCGTAAACTGCAATTGAAATTTACATTACCTTCCGTCAATCCTTTTAAGGCAAAAACCACCAAATTAATTTTTAAAGTTGGTGCACCTGCTGTCTTTGAAAATATTAGTTATACGTTTTTTATGATATTGATTACGCGAATTGTTGCCGGATATGGTACCGAAGCTTTGGTAGCAAAAGCATATTTTGACTCATTAGCGATGTTTACGTATTTTATTATGGCTGCCTTGGCAAACGCCAGTGCGATTAAGGTGGGTCAACTGGTAGGCGGAGGAGAATTTTTAGAAGCGGAAAGTACGATTAAATATTCTCTACGCATGTCCTTTATTGCTACCCTCATTCCTTCACTAATTCTCGCAGTCTCAATGGGTTTTATTGCAACATTATTCAGTCAAGATCCTGTGGTCATCGGTTTGATGGTAGCATTAGCATTGATTGATATTAGTCTTGAATTCGGTCGGGTATTGAATGTGGTGGTTAACCGGGCAATTAAGGCGAGCGGTGATGCTCGTTATCCTCTTATTTCTATCATCATCGTTGAATGGTTAATGATTCTTCCATTAGCGATTTTTCTTGGTAACCAATTACAGTTAGGTTTAATTGGGATTTGGATTGCACTCGCGATTGATGAAGTGATTCGTGGGATAAATTTATGGTTTAGGTGGCGAACTAAACGGTGGCAACATAAATCCACTAAACTCAATCAGCATATACACGCTCAAGAATAATTGGTTGATTAATTTTTGTTATCATATTGATATGAAAACCAAATTACTATCTTTAAAAACTGAAGCCATCGCCTTGTTGCAATCTCGTGGTGTATCGCTTGATGAGATTGTCGACTGTGTTTATTTCTTACAACAAGAGTATCACCAAAATCTAGATAAAAAGATTTTGATGGAATCGGTGTTATCGGTCTTGGATAAACGCGAAGTACAATTTGCATTGATGACGGCCATTGAGTTAGATATCATGACCGAAAAAAAACGTTTTGAAAATAAAAAACTTGAGGCTGTCATCGCTAGAGATGAGGGTTTGTTTGGCACAGATGAAGTCTTAGCATATGGCATTTGTAATTTATATGGTTCAATTGCCTTAACTAATTTCGGTTTCATTGACAAACAAAAATTTGGCGTGGTCGCAAGATTGAATGAAGAAGGTAAAAAAGGGATAAAGTGCCATACTTTTTTAGATGATATGGTTGGCGCCATCGCTGCAGCTGCCGCCAGTCGATTTGCACATTCTTTATAAATTCAATCAGGTATGATGATGGATGCATGGAACATTTAAGATTATTAACAATTACTAATACTTTGTTTTATATTGCTAACTTTTTGTGGGTCTTAGAATTTTTAGTGTTTCGAAATCGGCAAAAAATTGGTCAA
>VHBF01000156.1 GCA_016872075.1 Bacillota bacterium
CTTTTTGCGGGTTGTAGTTGGTGCCTTCTTTGTATCGCCAATGAGCAGCAACACCAGTTTCCGCTAATTCATTCATTTCTTTGGTACGGATTTGGACTTCAAACACCTGCCCATCTTTGGCAATAATGGTGGTATGTAAGGATTGATATAAGTTCGGTTTAGGCGCAGCAATATAATCTTTAAAGCGATTGGAAAGTGGGGTAAACATCGCATGAATATATCCAAGAATT
This sequence comes from Bacillota bacterium, assembly GCA_016872075.1. Lineage (GTDB taxonomy): Bacteria > Bacillota_I > Bacilli_A > RFN20 > CAG-826 > UBA970. The sequence goes on from VHBF01000156.1 coordinate 231, forward strand.
TCATAACAATGCGCGACGGTATCCGTGATAATTCGGATCGCTAAAATATCATAAACCTCATCAAAATTATGCTCTTGGATGAATACTTTTCGGTAGATGGAATAAATGCCCTTAATCCGAGATTCAATTGAAAAATTGAGACGATATTGTAATAACATATCGGCGATTTTCTTTTTAACTTCATCCAACGATTTTTCACGGTTCTTGGTTCGTTTATCTAGTTGGTCAATGACCATTTGAAATTTCTCAGGCTCTAAATATTGAATCGATAAATCCTCTAATTCAGTTTTAATCTCGAACATCCCTAAGCGATGGGCAATTGGGGCAAACACTTCCAAGGATTCTTTTGCCAGGACTTTTTGCCGCGTTGGTGATAAAGCTTGAAGGGTGCGCATATTATGCAGTCTATCCGCAAGTTTAATAATGATGACACGGATATCCCTCGCCATACCTAAGAAAATTTTACGATGGTCTTCAGCAGCAAAATCTTCGGGTTTTCGATGCGAAAGTTTGAGACGTTGGATGTTGGTGAGAGATTCAACTAATGAAGCGATATCTTCATTAAAGGTGGCTTTTAAATCCTCAACCGTTACCGACGTATCTTCAACGACATCATGTAAAAAGCCTGCAGCAATGGTGTGGGGTCCACCTTGTAAACTCGCTAAAATATAAGCGACTTCAATCAAATGGTGAATATAAGGTTCACCACTTTTTCTTAATATCCCGGCATGCTTATCATCGGCAAATTTATAAGCCCGTTCAATAAGCGCCCGATCTTCTGGATTACTAATATAGGCAAAATACTTTTCTTGAACATCACCAAAGGTATGAAATGAGGAGGTTTTTTTATTTACATTCATCCAATTTATTATAGCAAATTCAAGCAAAAACCCTATCTTCGATAGGGTTTTATTATTGGTTGTTTTAGTCGTTGATGCCGATGTAAGTTGCTTCTTGGGGTTCGGTGTTTCTAGTTGTTTGTTCCACTTGCAATTTTTGTTTTCGTTTCGGTAACCATTCGAAACTTAAGCTTTGATTCAAACCGATGAATAATCGATAAATCGGTTTAAACACTGCTGGAATAATCGCGGTGATAAATAAAGCAACCATTGCACTACCTAATAAGATGGCAGCAAATAAACCTTGGAGAGCCCCTGGTCCTAATGCTAAATAGGTTAAACCAGGATATACCAAAGCAAGAACAGTTAAGAATATCGGGGCCGCAAGTTGGCTAGAGGCTTTCTTTAAAGATAAGGTGAATTCGTCTAATGAAGCTGGACGGTCTTTGGGATTATTTTGCAAATCTTTGGCTCTGACAAAGATGGCTAAACTTGTCACCATCGCTACATAAGCAATGACCACCATGCTCAACGTAATCGTCGAAGGCGAAGGAATCCGTGTTGCCACAAATAAACCTAGCGTTAGTAAACCAATGGCCGCACCAATCATGGTTGTCGTGAGGGCTTTCGCAATACCATAAC
>VHBF01000157.1 GCA_016872075.1 Bacillota bacterium
GCTTGCCGACGCCTTAAAATCCATCGCTAAACCAGGAAGAAAAATATTATTAACGCCACGTGGTAAAACGTTCACCCAATTGGATGCAGTGAGATTAAGCAAGGAAGCATCCATCACCTTGATTTGTGGTCATTACGAAGGATTTGATGAACGCCTTTATGCCACCGTCGATGAAGCCATTTCCCTTGGGGACTTTGTGATGACAGGCGGGGAAATCGCGGCGATGGCAATCTTAGATGCCGTCATTCGCTTATTGCCTGGTGTCATTGAAGCGGATTCATTAACCGAAGAATCCTTTACCCACGGCCTCTTAGAATATCCCCAATATACTGAACCACGCGAAATTGGCAAACAAGTGGTGCCAGAAATTTTATATTCCGGAAACCATGAAGCGATTCGCAAATGGCGCTTAAAAGAATCCTTACGTTTGACGAAGTTGCATCGTCCTGATTTATTTCAACAATTGGTGTTGACCAAAGAAATGAAAAGTTTAATCAAAGAACTTGAAGAACATACCATTGGCGAATGGGAAAAAGCCGCCATTGAAAAAGGAAGGAAGTTTACCAAACGATGAACATCCTCGAACTAATACGTTATCTCTTACTCGCCATCATCCAAGGTGTTAGTGAAGTGCTACCGATTTCAAGTTCTGGACATTTAGCGTTATTCCAAGCCTTACTCAACACCAATGCGGGGAATGAAGCCATCTTTGCCTTATTACTTCATGTCGGTTCACTCTTTGCTTTTTTACTATTCTTCTTTCCGGTGATCTGGCGATTGGTGATCCATCTATTCCAATTTATCAGGGGTCAACGCAGCGATGCGATTCAAGATGATATGATGCTGATTCTGTATTTAGTCTTGGCAACGATACCCGCCGCACTAGCAGGTTACTTTATTAAGGATGTGATTGATCAATTATTTCAATCCTTATGGATTGTTGGTGTTGGTTTTTATTTCACCGCCTCCTTGTTATTGATCATCCCTCGTTTTGCACGATTAAGTTATGGGCAATACACATGGAAAAATACCTTGATGAGTGGTCTATTCCAAGTGCTGGGGATTTTACCAGGTGTGTCTCGCAGTGGTTCGACCTTATTAGGAAGTTTATTAGGTGGACTAACCCTGGCAAAGGCCAAAGAATTTGCCTTCTTATTATTTATCCCCATCACCTTGGGTAGTTTTATTGTCTCGTTTGATCGGATTGAAAGTTTTGAACCTAGTCTATTAAGTTATTCATTGATAGCCACCGTCGTCTCAGGCGTGGTCACCTTCTTCACGTTAAAAATGGTGTTTCAATATTTAAACTTAAAGCATTTCAAATGGTTTGGTTATTATTTAGTTGGGATTGGTACGTTGACGTTGTTGCTTGCCTTTTTATCCCTTTAGAATGGTGATTATTTTTTTCTTCAGGGCTAGGGGCATGGTGACATCATCACTCAGCGATTGCAGTTGATCTTTGATTGATTTTAAATTAAGGACCTTTTCAAAATGATGTAAACTTGTTTTTGCTTTTTGCAAGGTATCGGCGACAGCAGCCCTAGAAATCCCTTGTTGTTCGGCAATTTCTTTTAACGATAAATTAAAAAGGTAATAATCCGACATCAAACTTTGTTGATGGTTGGTGAGCAGTTTGCCATAGGTGTCCAATAAGGCATTGATCTCACTAAAGGCTAGTAAAGCATTCGTTTTAGGCATAGTTAAAT
>VHBF01000158.1 GCA_016872075.1 Bacillota bacterium
CTAACCAAACCAGTGATCAGAGTCGGTATCACCATCACCTGAAGATAACTCAAAAAATCGATTTCAAACATACTGGCTAAATAAATATTGGTAGGATTACCAATTATTAGTAACATACTCCATGTATTCGCGGAAACGAATTGGCTAATTAAATAGGGTAAGGGTGAAACCTTGGCATGCTGGGCAACATAAATGATAAAGGGCGTCAACGTTAACACCACGATGTCATTCGCCGTTAACGTGGTCGCAATCGCCACGACCCAAAACCAAATGAAAAATAAACGGGGTTGGGAATAACCGGCGCGATGCACCGCTTGGTAAGCTAAAAACTTTATCAACCCTACTTCATCTAAAAAAATCGCAAGGATTGTAAAGGAAAAAAATAAAGCTAAGATTCTGACGGGATTAATCAAACCATCCCCAAACCATGCCAATTGCAGCATGGCAATAGGTTCATCACTCATCCATAAAATCAGCAAAGCACCCACCGATGTTATCAACCAAAAAGGTTGAATCTTTTTCCCAAAAATAGTCACATTGGAAAACCACAACAAACTCAACATCATCAAGACTAAAGTTGAAATTAAAAGTATTGCCATATCAGGACAGAGAATATTATAGCGACTTCTTAAAAAAATAAAAAAGAGTGAACATTCACTCTTTGGTTTTTCATGGTCGGGATGATGGGATTCGAACCCACGACCTCTTGGTCCCGAACCAAGCGCGCTACCAAGCTACGCCACATCCCGAGTCAATCTATTTTACCTATTTAATCGGCAAATGAAAATAAAGAAACCGTTTCTTCTGCTTCTATCGCCTTTAGTACCCCTTGGGCTTTAAGCTTTTCAATGTTGGTTGTGGATAACTTCGTGCGGTTCATCAGGTCTTTTGCCGAAACAAACATCCGTTCTTCTCTGGCTTTAACAATCGATAAAGCCGCATTGGCGCCAATCCCATCGATGACGGTAAAAGGTGGAATTAAACCTTTCCTTTTTTCATCAATGACAAAGGCTTCTGCTTGTGATTTTTCTAGATCGATCGGTAAAATTTCGAAACCTCTTTCCTTCATTTCGAGCGCATTCATCAACGTCACTTCTAAATCCGCTTCTTTGGGTGTTAGTTTTTTCTTTAGTTCGTTCTTTTGCCGTTTATATCGTTGCAGTTGTTGATATATTTCTTTACTCGTTGCCCGCATTAATTCGTAATCATATTGCTTGGAACGTAACGTAAAGTAAGTTGCATAGTAGGCTAATGGGTGATGGACTTTAAAGTAGGCAACCCGCACTGCCATGGTGACATACGCGACCGCGTGAGCTTTTGGAAAGAGGTATTTAATTTTGTTGCAAGACTCGATGTAAAATTCTGGGACATGGACCTGCCGCATTAATTCAGCATATTCTTTGGTTAATTTTTTTCCTTTTCGGACATCTTCCATGATTTTAAAGGCAATGAGGGCATCAATGCCTTTCGAGATTAAATACGTCATGATGTCATCACGGCAACCAATGACTTCATCCACGGTCGCCTCTTTGTCGGTAATTAAATTTCTCGCATTGCCATTAAAGACATCGGTCCCATGGGCAAGTCCAGAAATAATCACTAAATCATTAAAGGTCTTAGGATTGATGACGTTTAAAATATCCATTCCTAAATTCGTGCCGAATTCTGGTAATCCCATCGCCCCGTTCACCATTTCTAAATATT
>VHBF01000159.1 GCA_016872075.1 Bacillota bacterium
TCTTTTTTTGTAAATTTAGCGGGCTTTTTTTCAATGATTTTTCCATAATTTACCTCTAGATGTAATTTTACCATTGTTTCTGAATTTCCTCGCTTGCGGATTTCTATTTAAACTAATCTTAAAGAATGTACAATGAATCTATGCTTGAAAACTTATGGTTAACCTTTGAAGTATGGATCCTTTCTCTAGGTACAATCGGGATGGTCTTGGTGTTCACACTCGCATGCCTCCATCCTACCCTAGAAGGTCCAGCAGCAATTTTATTGTTAACCATCCTCACCATCTTTCTTGATAACGTATGGCTAGCTAGTGTCCTGCTTTGGTTAGCCTATACGCTTGGATTTTGTATATTTTATTTTCTCGTTCATTGGCTTCATCAAAAATCAAATCGAGTGGTTGAAACTTTTAAGCCAACTAAAAAAGCGATTGACTGGGTCAAACGTCAACCAACTTGGAAACATATTGTGGTGATTGGGATGCCACTTGTCTATACTTATCCGCTGAGGATTGCATTTACCATCGGACACCAAAAGTTTTTTCCGTTTTTTTGGCAAACCTTTTTGCAATATGGCGTCCTTACAGTCGGAAATTTGTTACTTTATTTTGGGGTGATTCAACTGATATTTTTAGACTTACCCATTTGGATTATCAGTATCCTCTTGGCAATCGTATCTATTGGTATTTATTTAATCAAAACTAAAGTAAAAGTTATTTAATTCTTTTGGTAGAATGCCTAACAATGAGCTGGACAGGGACCGTAGTTAAGCCTTTAGGTTCATTTTGGTTTTTAATCATTTTTAATAATTTAATGGCCGCGGTTTCAGCGATTCGCTTTTTGTCTTGCCTAATCGTGGTCAACGGTGGAGAAAATAAACTCGCAAATTGGATGTCATCATATCCAGAAACTGAAATATCTTCTGGAACACGATAACCGAGTTCTTTTAATGCCATAATTAAACCCATCGCGATATCATCTGAAAAGGCAATGATTGCCTGGGGTTTATACTGCCAACTTTGAATCCATAAAAGTGCTTGTTCATAATAATGTTTGACCCCATATTTGTCGGTTGTAAAATAGGATTCCTTGGGTCGATCCGTTTTAAATTGGAAGGTTAATGTCTCAAAGGCTTCCGTCCGTTGTTGGTAAGCTCTTGAAAAGATTGAACCAGAAAATGCATAGATTCGTTGAAATCCAAGTTGAATAAAGTGTTTAAAAATGAGTTCAATTCCTTGATGATCATCACTAATCACTGTTGCGAGTCCCTTATCAACTATATCGACAGACACGCATGGAATGTCGGCACGAATCAGTTCTTGAATATCAATCGCATTAATATCACCGGTTAATAATAAAACACCATCGACACTTTTATTGAGGGCCCATTGAAGATAAGTTTGTACTTGTTCACCAATCTTTTTAGGAATGAATACCATTTCATAATCTTGGTCTTCAATGTAATTTTTAAACGCTTGAATAATCGATCCAAAAAAAGGATGCTCTAATCCAAATGCAGCGATGTCAGAAAACACCAAACCAATCGTCCACGTATGTTCTGCTTTGAGAATCCGCGCAGGGTGACTGGCGACATAACCTAAGGCTTTTGCCCTATCTAAAACACGTTTTCGAGTTGCCTCCGTAACACTGCCTTTATCGTTTAAAATTTTACTGACCGTACCAGCTGATAAAGCAAGATCGGCAGC
>VHBF01000160.1 GCA_016872075.1 Bacillota bacterium
AGATTTATTAGAAACACTCACCGAGAAACCCTTACTCAATCCCTTGTTATTAAGGCAAGTGAATGGGCGTTTTCAAATCATTCTTGGCCGAAAAATTTGGTATGCCACAAAATTACTAAAGTTTCAAAAAGTTCCCGTGGTCGTCACCACGATGTCAGATGAGGAGATGCTTTTGGTTTTACTTGCCTCATTACGCGAAGAAACTGAACAAAATGTGATGGCGATTGCTTTAGTCTGCCAGGCGTTAATTGACCAATATCAATACCGGCAAGTGGCTTTGGCGAAAATTATGCATTATTCTCGATCCCAAGTTTCAAATATTTTGCGATTACTTAAACTTCCCGTTTTTACGAGAAAATTAATCAATGCTCAAACCATTACTTATGGTCATGCCAAAATTTTAGTGACGCTTGATACTGAACTCATTGATGAACTCGTGCTGAAGTTGATTAAGGAAAAATTATCGGTTAGAGAATTTGAAAGATTGGTGAAAGAACATAAGCCACAAGTGATCAATCCCGTAAATGAAAAAAACTTAGAAAAACAATTTGCCAGTCAAGTAGTAACCACAAAGAAAAGCATTAAATTTAGTTTTGATACTTCAGAAGCGCTCATTCAATTTGTTGATCAACTTATTCATGGAAAAAAATAAATTTTTATCCCATACTATTTCCTTACGCTACCTTGCCATAGTGGGTTTGTTATCCGCTTTAACGTACTTGCTTTATTTACCGATATTGCGCATCCCAGTGATTTTGTTTTTGGAAATTAATCTTTCGGAAATTGTCATGTTTATCGGTGGTTTTTCTTTAGGTCCTATTGCCGCAATTTTCCTAGGTGGCTTTCGGTTTTTATTTTCTTTACCTTTTTCCACCACTGGTGGCATTGGTGAATTTGCCGATTTAATCTATTCTTTAGTGTTCGTTTTGCCCGGTGCTTGGTTGTATCAACGGTCAAGAACCAAACAGACGGCCATGGTTGGTTTCATCGTTGGTTTTTTATTACAAATCACGACCACCTCATTAATGAATGCACTTTGGATCACGGATTTATATCTTGAATTATTTTTAAATATTACACCAGAAGCATTCCTAGGTTATATCCAATCCGCTATTCCACAAGTGACCAATCCATATTGGTCATTGGTGTTATGGATGTATATCCCCTTTAATACTTTTAAAAATATGGTGATTATTGCTTTAACTTTAATCAGTTACAAACGTTTACATCGTTTAATTAAACAATTTAAATTAAATTAAATTTATTTGACCTCGATAGCGGCAGTTGGACAATTGACTTTGGCTTCTTCGACATCAGCTTCTTGACCTTTAGGTACCGCATTAACAATAGTCTTCATTTTGCCATCATCATCCCAATCAAAAACGGATGGAACCATGGCATTACATAAGCCACAGGCAATACATAAGTCTTTTATGACAATCGGTTTTTTTGGATCCATATTCATATTATAATGTTGAATATTAAGAAAAGCATCCTCAATCCAATGAAACTATTCAAGCTAAAAAGAAATCCACAGAATCGTATTCAAAAATTTGCAAAGTATCGCAGGCAAATTATGAACATGAAGCATATTCAAGCACCTCAAGCATTCAATTCAAGCTTATCCGACGAAAATCGTAAAGCATATTTGCCAACGGTTCGTATCTTGATGTGGATGATGGGAGGAGTCGTCATTA
>VHBF01000161.1 GCA_016872075.1 Bacillota bacterium
GGGCGATCCGTTCGTCAGGGTGAATAAAAGTACAATTCTCAATCTCCATGTATTAAAAAGTTTTCGACCGTTATTAAACAGTAAATTAGAAGCAATGTTGGATAATGGCGATTTGCTTGAAATCAGTCGGATGTACGTAAAAGTAATCAAAACAAAATTAGGAGCGTTAACAAAATGAAATTTTATCTCAAAGGTTTTAGCAAAGTTTATAGTTGGGTCAACTTCGTGATGGGTATCCTCGCCATTTTAACGAATATCTTACCGAGAATTGAAGGCCAAGTTTTTTTATTAGAGTTCTTTTTAGGTTCGTTAGTGGTGTCGATTTTAATCCAACTTGCCATGAAGGTTTATCAATTGAGATGGGGCAGTGGCATCATTAGTATTTTAATTTCTTTATTGCTGATTTTACCGATTGCCCCTATCATCAGAATTATTTATTCACCCGTTTTCTCTCGCATCATTGGTTTGGTCTATCTCATCATGTTGGTCTATTTAATCGTTTATACGATTACCATTGCCATCCAGCATGGACAAAATAAAAAACTTACCGAAGATTTGAATGCTTTAATCAAAGAAAAAAAGCCAAAGAAATAAGCCTATTTAATTTTCTTATTCCTGATATTCATGTCATTAATATCAATGACTGCCTTATCAAGAATCTGGGATTTAAAGGGTGGGGTCTCACGGCTTTCAATCGCATCAAGTAAGCGAGGAAATTGACGAATATTTACAATAAATTGATTGTCTTCACTAACAGGAATCCGATTAATCATCGCATCATTATTCACTAAAATAACCGAAATAAATAACGTAGGATCTAAACCGGTAACCATGATTAGTTTTTCAATCCGTTGCCGATTTAAGATAAAAGGATTGGGAATGTAACGGTATTTCGGTTCGCGATATTTGTATTCATAATAGGACCATTCTTTGTCGCTACCTTTACCTAATAATCCACCTTCGAAATAGAGATCTTTAATCGCATAAATAAATTTATCTCCGAAGACTAAATGGTCGATAATCACATCGCGATTACCGGGTAATTTTACTTTAACTTGCGGAATTAAATAAAAATCCTTTTCGGTGACATAGCGATGAATTTTCTCATTAAACATTTTATGGAGATTTCGCATCGCATATTGTCGTTTAAAAAAGGGTAAAAGCAAAAAGATTAAAGAGACCGTGATAAAGGTCAACAGTAAGGTAATGATGGTAATTTGTAAATTCGATAGATTCTCAAAATTCATGGGGCGATTTCTAAGGCAACCTCTAACATTTTTTTCAAGCCAACTTCACGTTGTTCCGCGGTGAGAATTTCTTTGTAATGGAATGAGTCGGATACGGACATCATTGCTAAAGCTTGTTTTCCTAATCTCGCTGCATTTGCATAAAGCGCATACGCTTCCATTTCCACGCCCAGAACCCCCAAGGCTTCCCATTTTTTCCATTTATCTGGATCAACATCATAAAAGACATCACTACTTAATACGTTGCCAACATGAAACGGTAAACGATGGTCGCGACAAGCTTTGACTGCTTGTTCTACAAGCGCAAAACTTCCAAGGGCAGAGAAAGTGCCGTTACGAAGTTGAAATTGACTTGACCAATTACTATCTGTACTTGCTCCTTGAGCAATGATGATGTCATAAAGTTTAGCTTGTTTTGTGTAAGCAACAGTGGTAACAAATC
>VHBF01000162.1 GCA_016872075.1 Bacillota bacterium
AATTTAAAAACTATTTAATCGGATTTGAATACATCTATAACCAACTCAATCAAGCATTAATCGAAGAAGGTGTGAAAGAAATACCAGTCAAAATCAATGATGCATTTGATGTGATGACTATGCATGCTCTTGAGACCGAAGTCAGTGAAGGGCCTCCCAATCGCGTGTTAAAAATCCTCTCACCGGGATTCAAATTGCATGATCGGGTTGTGAAACAAGTGCTCGTCATTGTCTCAAAACAAGCAGACAAAAAGAATTCAGAAGCGAATCTAAGTCAAGAAAACGGCAAACAAGCCGCATAAAATAAAAGGAGAAAATTTATGGCAAAAAAAGAAATTATCATCGGTATTGATCTTGGGACAACCAACTCAGTGGTTTCCTATGTCCAAGCAGACGGAAAGGTCAAAGTCATACCTAATCCTGAAGGCAAAAACACAACCCCATCCGCAGTTGCCTTCAAAAGTAATGGTGAAGAAATTATCGGAGACGCTGCAAAAAGACAAGCAGTAATCAATCCAGACACCGTGCTTTCTATCAAGCGAATGATGGGTACCGATCAAAAAGTCACAATCAAGGCATTAAATAAATCTTTTACCCCTCAAGAAATTTCGGCAAAAATTCTTGCTTACATGAAAAAGTATGCTGAAGATTCACTGGGTCAAAGTATTAAAAAAGCGGTCATCACTGTGCCTGCTTATTTCAACGATGCTCAAAGACAAGCAACCAAGGATGCTGGCCAAATTGCAGGTTTAGAAGTGGTGCGAATTATCAACGAACCAACAGCCTCTGCACTTGCTTATGGTTTAGAAAGCAAAAAATCTGGAAAAATTTTAGTCTATGACTTGGGTGGTGGCACCTTTGACGTTTCGATTCTTGAAATTGGCGATGGCACTTTTGAAGTCATTTCTACAGCCGGTGATAACCGACTTGGTGGTGATGATTGGGATTTAGAAGTGGTGAAATGGATTCAAGACCAAATTAAAGCCCAATTTAATGTAACGTTAAATGATAAAATGGCGCTACAACGCTTTAAGGATGCTGCTGAAAAAGCCAAAATTGAATTATCTTCCATGATGGAAACAACGATTTCCTTACCGTTTGTGGGACAAAACGCCAATGGCCCCATCAACTTTGAAGCAAAATTAAGTCGCGCTAAATTCCAAGACATGACCAAAGCTTTATTAAAACGCACCGAAGAACCAATTCGCAAAGCTTTAGCAGATGCCAAATTAACTTCGAACGATCTTGATGAAGTTCTGATGGTCGGTGGTTCAATTCGCATGCCAGCGGTTCAAGAACTCGTGAAGAAAATGTTAAATAAGTCTTTAAACTTCTCCGTCAATCCTGATGAAGCGGTTTCCGTTGGTGCTGCCATTCAAGGTGCCGTCATTTCCGGTGATGTCAAAGATGTGGTTTTACTGGACGTTACACCCTTAACGTTAGGGATTGAAACCATGGGAGAAGTGATGACTCCTTTAATTCAACGTAATACAACGATTCCTACGACAAAGAGCCAAATCTTCTCAACCGCAGCAGATAATCAACCTGCCGTTGATATTGTGGTCTATCAAGGTGAAAGACCGATGTCACGAGACAATAAGCTCTTAGGCCACTTTAAACTCGATGGGATTAAGCCTGCACGCCGTGGTCAACCGCGTATTGAAGTAACCTTCTCTATTGACGTTAACG
>VHBF01000163.1 GCA_016872075.1 Bacillota bacterium
AAAGCATTTCAGACTGATCAAAATAACCTTGTCACGAAGTACCACGCAAATGGTAAAACCAATTGGTCTAAGGGAAAAATTATCAACGGTTTACCCGAAGGATATTGGGAGTGGTACCGTATCGATCAGACCATCAAAAGGTCTGGTTTCTTTCAAGCAGGTGAGCCTGTAGGAGAATGGACCACCTATGATTTAAAAGTAAACCATATAAAATAACGAAGAAGGAAAAACCCGATGGAAAAAAATAAAACCTTAACCAAAGAAGAATTATTAAAAGTTTTAGAGCAACGATTTGAAGCGAACCCACATCGCCATCGTGATGTCAGTTGGAAACAAGTTCAAGATCGATTAAAGGGCCAAACCAAAAAAATCGAAACGTTATTACAAATGGAACTAACCGATGGAGAACCCGATGTGATCTCTAGAGATCCTAAGTCTGGCGTTATCACCTTTGTTGATTGTGCTTTACAAAGCCCAAAGGGAAGAAGAAGTGTTTGTTATGATCAAACCGCTTGGGATGATCGTAAAGAATTTAAACCCAAAAATGGAAATGCCGTGTCAATTGCAAAATCAATGGGAGCAACCTTATTAACAGAAACCCAATATCTCCACCTCCAAACCATCCAAGATGTTGATACGACAACCTCGTCTTGGTTATTTACCCCTAAAGAAGTCCGTGAAAAAGGTGGGGCAATATTTGGTGATAAACGATTTGGAAGAGCGTTTATCTTCCACAATGGTGCGGATTCTTACTATGCAGATCGTGGATTCCGTGTTGCAGTTGAAATTTAAATAAAGAAAAAGGATTTGCTATCGATATTAAGCAAATCCTTTTTTATTTTCGTTATTACTTAACGTTGTAGGCGTCTTTAAAGAATAACGTTCTTGCGGTTTGGTGCCAAGCACTTACCCAAATAGCTAAAATCCCAAACGTGAATAACGATAATAAATACCAACCCAAATAACCCAAATCAAGCATGAATAATTGCATTTTCTTACCATTCATCAATTGTCTTGATTTGGTAATCGCGTCTACAGGCCCTAATGTTTTTTCATTCACAAGTAAGTAGGATGACATCGCATAACTATACGATTTGACAATACCCGGAATGACAAAGAGCAAAGTCCATAAACCAAGGAAGAATCCGCTAATGACACTCAATAAAGGCGCATTGACAGGTTGTTCTTTAATCCCAGCGGTTAAGATTGGTTCAAATTCTGGCTTTTCATTTTTGGAAACACCAATAAACATTTTGGTAAAACTATAGGTCACATAGCCACCAAGTGCGACTGCGATCAAATTAAATAATTGAGCTAAAGCTGGATTTCCTGGATTAATGACATTGAGAGTTTCTTCTTCAAAAACAGGATTGTAACTACCACCAATACCCGTCACGATCCCAATTAATGTAGAAAAAACTAAACCAATGAGGAAAATATTTAAAATTTTCCCTTTTGTTAACGCACGTCCGTCAGTACGATAAACACTATTTTTTTTCATAGTTACCTCTTTCTTTTTTTAAAATAACACATTTTTAAAATAATTTAACATTAATCTAATGTGAGTTTAAATTTTTCTAATAACTTTTTAGAAGCTAAACTCAATCCTTGGGATTTTTTGGATAGGATATTAACTTGAACCACGATGGTTTCAGATGTTGCGACTAACGTTC
>VHBF01000164.1 GCA_016872075.1 Bacillota bacterium
TGATGAACCGCAAGTGCAACAAGTGCTAAATCATCCCTTCGAAGAGGCTTCAAGGTTGATGATGCGAGATTTGGCTTTAGTGGAATTATTATATGGTTCGGGATTGCGGGCAAGTGAAGTTGTCAATCTCACGATGCAAGATGTCAATATGCCACAACGCATCTTAAGAATCCTTGGGAAAGGTAATAAACAACGATTGGTGCCAATCACCAAACCTTGTCAACAAACTTTATCCCTTTATTTAAAGGATGTTCGTTCGATGCTGATCAAAGATTTGGATGCAAGTCAATTATCCAACCATGTATTTTTAAACCAACATGGCAGAAAGCTGACTGTCAGAGGTTTAGAGTATATCCTTTTGCAACTTGCCAAACGCTCAGGGATTGCCTTCCATCTTCATCCCCACCAACTTAGACATACCTTTGCAACGCAGTTACTAGATAATGGCGCGGATTTAAGAACCATTCAAGAATTATTAGGCCATGCCACGATTAATACGACCCAGATTTATACCCATGTCTCCAAAGAAGCCCTACAAAAAGAGTATCGGGCCGCCCATCCTCGTGCCTTCAAAAAGAAGTAAACTTTATTTGATATTCACCTAAATTGTGCTAAAATAACCCTGCTCTAGCGAAAGTTAGGGACAACACACATCATGAATTCAACTACCATGTCTAACTTCGGTTAGGGTGGTTGTCCGAAGTGATGGAGGCAAAACAAATAGGAGGTTTCACCGATGAGTGAACAAAAAAAGGAAGGCGTTTTACCTGCGGTCAATAGCACCGAAAATAAAGACGCAATGGCTGATGTCGTCCGTTCTTCTACTGAACCGATTATCTCGATGAAGAAGCTTGCTGCTGCTGGGGTCCAATATGGTCACCAAATGCGGAAGTGGAACCCAAAAATGGCGAAGTATATTTATACTTCCGACCGTGGGATTTACATCGTTGACTTAAAAAAGACCGTTACCAAAATTGAAGAAGCCTATAACAAATTAAAAGAAATCGTCACCAACAAAGGCACTGTCTTATTTGTTGGTACCAAAAAACAAATTCAAGTGGTCATCAAAGAAGAAGCATTACGTTCCGGCTCCTTCTATATTAATACCCGTTGGTTAGGTGGAACCTTAACCAATTTCCGCACCATTTTAGGTCGGATCCGTTATTTAAAAGATTTAGAAGCGCAAGAAGCGAATGGCACGTTAGATTTATTACCAAAAAAAGAAGCCAATGGTCTTCGTAAGATGAAAGAAAAGCTTTTAAAGAACCTTGAAGGCATTAAAGAAATTCGTGGTTTACCTAAAGCGCTCTTTGTCGTTGATCCTACCATTGACCACAATGCTGTTGCCGAAGCTCGTAAATTAAATATTCCAGTTTTTGGTATCACCGACACCAACTGTGATCCAGATTTAGTCGATTATGCCATTCCTGGAAATGACGATGCGATTGGCTCGGTAAGATTAATCGTGCAAACCATCGCTGACGCGATTGTCGAAGCCAAAGGTGGCGTCACGGTTGTTGCCTATACCAAGGATGAAGATTTCATTGCGAAAATTACTGCCTTAAAAGAAGCAACCAAACCTCAAGAAAAAACGTATTCACCTCGTCCGGATTATCGGCCAAATTATGCACCTACTGCTCAACCCGTTTCTCAACCAATTCCAACCCCGGCA
>VHBF01000165.1 GCA_016872075.1 Bacillota bacterium
GAGGTGCTTATCGAGATGTAAGAAATAAAGTTTCCGAATTAAACGCCTTTCTTTCTGAACATCTTTCGGGGATGAAAGTTGTGCAAGTCTTTAATCAGGAAAAGAAAATTAAACAATCCTTTCATCGGATTAATCGCCAATTACGTAATAGTTCGCTTAAAGAAATGTATACCTTTGCCATCTATCGACCCAGTCTTTATTTTCTCTCAATGTTGGCAACCCTTATCGCCATCTTTGTTGGAGTGCAATCGGTGTTAGAAGGCGCGATTACGATTGGGTTATTTGTTTCGTTCTATGTGTATGTCGGTCAATTCTTTGAACCCATTCAACAAATTTCTGAACAACTTAATACCTTACAAAGTAGTTTTGCCAGTGCCGAAAAAATCTTTGATGTCTTAGATACCAAGCCTGACATTGTGGACCAAACCGACGCCATTGAACTTAAGACATTCAAAGGCAAAGTTGAATTTAAGAATGTTTGGTTTAGCTATCTCCCCAATGAATGGGTACTAAAAGGTGTTAGTTTTACGATTTTACCGAATGAAACAGTCGCCTTTGTTGGGGCGACAGGCAGTGGAAAAACCACGATTCTCCAATTAATCGTTCGTAATTATGACATTCAAAAAGGGGACATTTTGATAGATGATATCCCCATTCAAAAGATCAAACGCAGTTCCTTAAGAAAATTTATTGGGCAAATGTTACAAGATGTCTTCTTATTCTCTGGAACGATTCAAGACAATATTACATTGCAAAACCCAGATATTACGGAAGCAAAAATCAAAGAAGCTTCTCAATATGTTGGCCTCGATTATGTGATTGCGAAGCGTCAGGAAGGTTTACAATATCAAGTCAAAGAACGGGGAAAAAACTTTTCGAGTGGCGAACGGCAATTGATTTCCTTTGCAAGAGCGCTCGTCTATCAACCCTCACTCATGATCCTTGATGAGGCGACTGCCAATATCGATAGTGAAACCGAAACGGTCATTCAACAATCGTTAGAAAAAATGATGAATATTTCGACCATGATTATCGTCGCTCATCGCTTATCCACCATTCAGCATAGTGATCGGATTATGGTGATGCAAAAGGGTGAAATTAAAGAATCTGGTACCCACCAAGACTTACTGAAAAATAGAGGCCTCTATTACAACTTATATCTCTTACAATACGATCAAAAAAATAATTGAACCAAAAAATTTGTACTCATTTTAGTATTCAAGGTCCAGACTTTATGGTTTTATTTTAATCAAAGTATTCAGCAATAACGATTAGTTCACTACTTATGAATGATACTTGTTAATAATCAGTCACACTATTCATAAGTACTGATTGATTTTAAATCAGCGTACGTTATAATGTACACGAGGTAATCTTATGACCAATATCAACATCACCACCGTCCGCGCCGAATTATTCAAAATTGCTTCTTCTTGTATTAAATACAATGATGTCATTAATATTTCCACCAAAGAAGGCAATGTCATCATGATGAGCGAAGACGATTACCGTTCCATCATAGAATCCCTTTATCTTGCTGGGATTCCAGGCATGTATGAAAGCATTGTTGAAGGCGTAAATACGCCAATTGCTAAAACCAAGAAACTTAAATGGAAATAGTCTTTACTGGTCAAGCAGAGAAGGATT
>VHBF01000166.1 GCA_016872075.1 Bacillota bacterium
TTTATCGAGCATTGAGCAACGTTTCGATTTCCTTCACAAGCATTTCCGGAGTCGTTTTTGCGTTGTAGCGACTGACAACTTCACCCCGACGATTCACTAAGAATTTGGTGAAATTCCACTCAATTTTAACATCGGTTTTTTGTGGATTTTGTTTTCTTAAATACTGATAAAGCGGATGCGATTGATCGCCGTTCACGTCAATTTTTTCAAACGTCGTAAAGGTGGTTTTAAATTGTCTTTCACAAAAAGCTTCAATTCCAGCGTTGTCTTCAGGGGTTTGTAAAAAGGTATGGGATGGAAAATCTAAAATTTCTAACCCTTTGGATTGATATTGTTGATAGAGGGTTTGCATTGCATTGTATTGCTTGGTGTAACCGCAATGGGTTGCAGTATTCACAATCAATAACACTTTGCCTTTGAATGTTGATAAAGGCATTAATTTTCCTTTAATGGTTTTTGCTGAGAAATCATAAATATTCATGTTAAATCCCTCCTAAGGTTACATAAATTTGTTGTAGAACTTGAGTACTTAGATAAGTGGGAACTGGATACAATGGTATCACTTCTTCTTTAACCCTTTGAATCATATGAGGTATATCATCCTTTTGAATGACACCAACCAGGGTATTTTCAATCTTCAGTTGCTTTAAATGCGATTGAACCCACTCTTTAAAAGCTTTTGCTTTGACGAGTTCTGGGGCGTGTTCACTGGTAAGATTTAACCAATCTGACATCATTGCAAGCTTGGGATGAATACTTTTACCATAAGCTTCTAAAATATGCGGAAGAATAATCGCGTTAGCTAAACCATGAGGGAATTGATAAAAGCCTCCAAGCGTATGAGCAATCCCATGAACATAGCCAACATAAGCACGGGTAAAGGCAAGGCCTGCATGATAGGACGCTAAAAGCATACCTTCTCTAGCCTTCATATCATTGGGCTGATGAAAAGCCTGAATTAGGTGCTGGTGGATAAGTATTAAAGCTAATTTCGCTTCGTTGAATGTAAAAGTTGTATTGCTATTACCCAAGGTCGCTTCAATAGCATGTGTCATCGCATCCATGCCGGTACTGGCAGTAATATGAGAGGGTAATCCCATTGTTAATGCCGCATCTAAAATGGCGTATTGAGGAACTAAAACAGGATCACTGATGGCATACTTCTCTTTGGTTTTTGGATTGGAAACCACAACCGCAACCGTTCCTTCTGAACCCGTGCCAGCAGTCGTGGGCATCATTATCATCAACGGAGGTTTTTTCCTAACTTTAAGAAGCCCTTTGAGTGAAGGTACTTTTTTGCCGCTGGCAAGTAATGCTGCAGCCCCCTTCGCACAATCCATGGGTGAACCTCCACCAATCCCTAATATTGCTTGACATTGGTGTTTTAAATAACTCGTTTTAGCTTCCTCAAGATTTGTAATAGTAGGGTTGACTTGCGTATCCTGATAAATAAAATATTCAATCTGATTTTGTTTTAATAAAATGAGTAACGGATCAAGGAGTTTTAGTTGCACTAGATTTTGATCTGTGACCACGAGTAAACGTTTAACGCCGTGATATTGGGCTATGTCAATGACTTTATGGAACATTTTAGAACCTACATATAACTGAGGTTGCGGGATGGTAATGATTTTAGCAACA
>VHBF01000167.1 GCA_016872075.1 Bacillota bacterium
AGAAAATCTTGAAGCGATGAATGCAGCGATGAAAAACGTCAAATCTGGGGCCATTACCTTTGCAATTAAAGATACTAAAATTAACGGTCTAGAAGTAAAAAAAGACCATTTCATGGGGATTGTCGGTAAGAAGATTGTCAACACCTCTAAAGATTTATTTGAAGCGACCAAGACCTTATTAGAAAAAATGGTTAATCAAGCGTCGAGTCTCGTCACTATTTTTTATGGAGAAGGTAGTAATGATGCGATTATTGAAAAGTTAAGAGATTATACCTATGAAGCCTATCGCGGTGTGGACTTTGAATTTAAGCCAGGTCATCAACCCGTGTATGCTTTCATTATTGGTGTTGAATAAATAATTTGAAAGATTAACGTTGTAAAAGCGACGCTGCTAGCGTCGTTTTTTCTTTAAAAATAAACCGTTGATGTAGCGCATACATCACCGCACCTTCCACAACATGTAAGCCAAGAATGGTGATGCCGTAGCCTGGTTGCCCTAGCCAATCAAAAATCCATTGTAATGGCGTTTCGGCAAACGGCGCTTTGATAAAAAAGAAATTCGTTGCCGGATCCATCAGGTTATAGATGAAAGAGATGAAAGCAAACGAAAAGACAATCACCATCGCTGAGTAAAAATCAAATGGTTTGAGTTGCTTTTGAGCATCAAAGAAGAATAATGCGCCAATGACGGCCATCATAAGATGCATGATGGATGAAATAATCGTATTGAGGTGCCATAACGGAAAGATTGCTAATCCGGTAGATGGATAGATTAAAAAAACGATGCCGGCTAACATCGCCCCCAAGGCGATAAAACCTTCAGTCCACTTTTGGAAGCGTGTATTAAACGCATAAAAAGGAAAGATGATCACAAAAATACCACACGTATAAAGTGGCCAAACATCTTTGGCATACCAACCATCCGCGGCGACAACATTCCACAGCATGCGGATGATTTCTAAAATTACTAAGAAAATGGCTATGCCTTGAAAATAGCGTTGTCTTCTGTGGCGTTCAAGTTTGACAAGTAAGCGATACATTATCACGCCTAGAAGACCTAAAACGACTGTCAACATCAGATGCGTAAGATTAAAAACGCCACCGGCGACTAATTGATCAAATTCTAATTGCGATGGATGTAACCAAAAACTAAAGCAGGGTGCCATCCGAAGATAAAGTCCTTCTTACCGAGTGTGGGGTTTTATACCACTTGAGATTAAACATCGTCAAGGGTGCAAGAATAAATAAAGGTAAAAAGCTGAGGGAATAAAAAGGGAAGGTGACGATGGCCCATAGTTTTTGTAATGGCTTCGCATTCACTTCTTTCCAAGATGCAATCACGGTCATCAAGGCGATGCCAAATGCCACTCCTAAATAATTCAATAACCATTGATAAATCGGTAAGAACGTTAACCAATTGATCAAGTCAGTTTGTTGAAGGATGGAGATTTGGGTTAACGTTAAATTCACTAAGGATAAGATGACGATCACCGAAGGAAATGGTGTGATCCAAAGCAATAAATCAATTTTTGCAAAGCGGAACTTTTTCAATAAGGAGGTAAAAAGTTTACCCGCATGCAAGAAGAAAATTTGAATACTACCTTTAATCCAACGTAAGCGTTGTCTAAAAGAAACATTC
>VHBF01000168.1 GCA_016872075.1 Bacillota bacterium
TTTGATGAGACTGCAACGCGCGGGGCATCGAATTATCGCCGTCGTTGGTGGTGCCACTGGGATGATTGGTGATCCCTCAGGCAAAAGCAAAGAACGTAACTTATTAAATCAAGAAGCGATTCAAGCCAATACCCAAGCGATTAAAAAGCAACTCGAACGGTATTTAGATTTTTCTGATCCCAAAAAAGGAATCGTGGTGAATAATTTTGATTGGCTTGGTAAACTTTCAATGATTGATTATCTTCGAGATTATGGAAAGTATTTTCCAATCAACTATATGCTCGCCAAAGATGTTGTTGCCAATCGTCTAGAATCAGGTTTATCCTATACGGAATTTTCATATATGTTATTACAATCGATTGATTTTTTATATCTTTATCAGCAACAAGGCTGCCGATTACAGTTTGGCGGTTCCGATCAATGGGGTAATCTCACCAGTGGTCTTGAACTCATTCGAAAAATCGGGGGAATGGAAGCCAAAGCGGGGGTGTTTACAACGCCTCTCATTACCCGTAGTGATGGTAAAAAATTTGGAAAATCTGAAGATGGGGCCTTATTTTTAGATGCAAAACTAACCTCCCCATACGAGATATATCAATACTTTTATAATGTTGCCGATGCAGATGCGATTGCTTACTTGAAGGTATTTTCTTTCTTGGATTTATTGACGATAAGTCAAATTGAAAAAGAACATCAAGCGGCATTAGGTCAACGCATTGCCCAAAAACGATTAGCGGAATCAATGGTGATATCGTTACATGGTGATGTCGCCCTCAAGGAAGCCAAAATGATGTCGGAAGTTTTGTTCACCGGCCAATTTAAATCCCTGAGTGAAAGTCAACTCTTGTCTGTATTAGGCGGATTAAAAGTTAAATTATCACAAGGGACGTTATTGGAAGATGCATTAATTCAAGTTAAATTCGCCACGAGCAAAAGAGAAGCTAGGGAGTTTATTCAAGGTCAATCCATCAGTTTGAATGGAGAGACCATCAACCAATTAACCTATATTCTTAATAAAGAACAAGCGCTTTTTGGAAAATACGTCGTGTTAAGGCGTGGTAAGAAGAATTACGTTCTCATCGAACTCTAAAGCAAAATAAATAAGCTTGGTAGCCAATACCAAGCTTTTCATTTGCTGAAGGAGAAATCGAATTACAATAAGCGGTTATAGTATTCAACGATTTGCGCTTCGTTGATATCTTGAGGTAATTCTTTTCTTTCTGGAAAGCGGCTAAACACGCCCGATAACTTTTCTTTATCAACCGTAACATAGGCTAAGGTTCCGGCATTACTGGCGATTGAAGCTTTAATTGCTACTAGATTTTTGCTCTTTTCCGCAACGGCGATCACGTCATTGACTTCGCAAAGATAACTTGGAATATCAATCTTGGCACCATTGACCGTGATGTGGCCATGATTCACCAATTGACGAGCAGCCTTGCGTGTTTTAGCAAATCCTAAACGGAAGACTAAGTTGTCTAAACGTGATTCAAGAATTTGCATAAAGCGAGTACCAGTAACTTCTTTAGACTTTAAAGCGATTAAAAATAAACGACGGAATTGGCGTTCATTGACGCCATAAGTGAAGCGTAATTTTTGCTTTTCTAAAAGTTGCTTACCGTATTCGGA
>VHBF01000169.1 GCA_016872075.1 Bacillota bacterium
CTGAAAATGAAAAAAGAGCTGAACAGTTTAAATCGGTGATCACTCCTGATTTAGGGGTTACTAGAACTGGTAAGAAGAAGATTATTCGTATTCCATTTCAACAACGCATGGCGAGCGCAGAACCGATGATTTTAGCGCATTATGATGAATTAAAAAATTATCTTTTAAGTTATCAAGTAAAATCTAGAATTTCTAATACAGGGGATATGTTTAGACTCCATAAAGAGGAATTTGTCAAAATCACGATTGCCGGTAAAAGTTTAAAATTATATTTAGCATTAAATCCTGAGGATTATAAGGATAGTCCCATTCCGGTGGATGATGCGAGCGATAAAAAGATTTACAAGCAAATTCCACTCGTTTTCAAAGTTAAATCTGACTTATCCTTAAAGCGGGCTAAGAAGTTAATCGATGATTTGATGGCAAAAAAATCATTGCCTCAAAAAGAAATTCCTTTTTTACCTTGGTCAAAAGCGTTTATAAAATAGGAGAGATGTATGGAATTAATCTCACGTCCAGGTTGGATTGAAGTTATCTGCGGACCGATGTTTGCAGGAAAAAGTGAAGAACTCATTCGCAGAATTAAGCGCTTAGAATATGCGAAGAAAAAAACCCTCGTTTTTAAGCCAGGGATTGATAATCGTTATTCCGCAGATGAAGTAGTGTCACATTCAAATTTAAAGGCAAAATCTATTTCCATTAAAGAGAGCAAAGAAATTTTAGATTATGTGGATTCATCCACTTTTGCCATTGCCGTAGATGAAGTCCAGTTCCTTGATAAAGAAATTATTTACATTGCCCAACGCTTAGCATTAAAAGGGATCCGTGTCATTTTAGGTGGCCTTGATACTGATTTTCGCGGCGAACCTTTTCCGATAACCGCTGCTTTGATGACCATTGCCGAAGATGTGCTTAAATTGACAGCCATCTGTGTCGTATGCGGCGCACCAGCAACTAAGACTCAACGCATCATCAATGGTAAGCCTGCTCATTATGCCGATCCGATTATCAAGGTTGGGGCTGCTGAAGCCTATGAACCTCGATGCCGGCATTGCCATCAAGTAACCAAGTAATTTACTGTATAATAAGATTATGTTATCAGACCCTTGGTTGTGGTTGATTCTCATCTTTATTCTACTTTTTGGCGCTTATTTTTCCTTAACTGAAACCGCCTTTGCCGCAGTCGATCCGATTCGGATTAAAGTGCTAGCCGAAAATTCCTCGATTGCCAAAAAAACCCTGAGATACATAGAACATTTTGACCAATCTGTGATTGTCACCGTCATCGGTAGTAATATCACCTCGGTTTTATTATCAACGCTCTCCACCATATTTTTTATTCAATTATTCCAAGATGATGCATTAGGTACGTTACTGGCAACGGTGATAGCAGCATTACTGTTTTATATTTTTTGCGACACGATTCCAAAAGTGATTGGTCGAGGTCTGCCTTTACAATCAGCATTATTTGTGACCGTTGTTTTTGATATATTTCGAATTGTTTTCTTCCCCATCTATGTTATTTTTTACAATTTCAATCGATTCTTAAAACGGTTTCAAAAAACCGAATCTAATTCAACTTTAACCCAAGAAGATTTTTCTTCTATAGTCGAAAAAC
>VHBF01000170.1 GCA_016872075.1 Bacillota bacterium
TATTTAAATACGGACAATAAACTCATCGCCTTAGTCTATAACAGTAGTGATAAGAGCGAATCGGTTACCTTCGTTGTTGATGTCCATCGTGAAAAAAGTTTCACAGTTGCAGCCAAGAGTTTCTCAACGATTACACTTAATTAACGTTTTAAAAACGAAGAATAAACGTGTTTTTTGCCTGGGAATAATCGAATATTAATTTGTTCCATTACCGCCGCCACTTCGCCAAAAGCAGTGGCAATATTTTTAGATTTACCATCATAAGTTGAGGCATTACCCACGGCGAAAACATTCATTAGATTCGTTTCCATTTTAGAATTCACAATAATGCCATCTTGCTTCGCATCAAGTCCCCAACTTTGATAGGTCCCAATAGCCGCTAAAAAACCATAGCATACCACAATCTCATCGGTTTCAATGGTTAACTTTTCTTGGGTTTGATTTTGCAATAAATAAATCATTAAGTGCTGATGCTTCTCAAGATGCTGAACGTCATAAGGTGTTAAAATCTTTCCTTTGGCTTTAAAGGTATCAAGCGAATGTTGTAAGGCTCTAAATTCTTGACGACGATGAATAATCGTCACTGACTTTGCAATCGGTAATACCGTATTCGCCCAATCAAGTGCGGAATCACCACCACCCAAGACCACCACGCTTTTACCTTTAAATCGTTGCAGTTCTTGCACACTATAATGAATAAATGGAAGCACGGATTCTGGAACTGATTCTAATTTTTTTGGAAATAAAGATCCGGCACCGCTTGCAATCATCACAAACTTAGCTTGAAACGTTTTTCCGGTTTCACTGACTGCTTCATAACCTTCGGAAATAGATTGAAGACGCATGATTTTTTCACCATTAAAAATGGGAACCTCTTTTGAAAAAGGGGCGTATTGTTTTAATAAGGATTCAATAAAATGATCAGCGCGAATATTCGCGAATCCTGGAATATCATAAATGGGTTTATCGGGATAAAAAGTGGTCAGTAAACCACCTTGTAAAGGTAAAGAATCAACAATCGTGGCCTTAACGCCGCGTAATCCTGCTTGGAATCCAGCATAGATGCCTGAAGGCCCTGCTCCAATTATCAATAGATCTTGCATGAGGTTTATTATAAAGCGTTTTCTCTACAAAAGAAAAACTTACCTTTCGGTAAGTGATATTTCTTGGTTGCGGGGGAAGGATTTGAACCTTCGACCTCCGGGTTATGAGCCCGACGAGCTACCAGGCTGCTCTACCCCGCGATATGGGCGCACTTGCGCTTGATTAGATTAACAAATTTAGGAAACGATTACAAGGCAATCGACTTATTTCTCATGACTTTTTATATTTTTTGGAGCAAGCGACGGGAATCGAACCCGCGGCACGACCTTGGGAAGGTCGGGTATTACCATTATACGACGCTTGCGTGCCCCTTTATTTTACTGATTTTTTTATTGAATTTCAAAGAATTTTTCATCGATCTTTGATTACGTTTATTGTGCAAAATGTGATAAGATTGGATCGTCTTTATGGAGGCAATTATGCGCAAACAATTATCGTTACTTCTATCTTCCTGCCCTACAAATGCTATTGGTTTAATGGCGCTAACCTATAGACAAGGTTTCACTATCGCTT
>VHBF01000171.1 GCA_016872075.1 Bacillota bacterium
GTACCTCTGATTGCAACCTTTCATAGTAAATATTATGAAGATTATTATGCTGCCACTAAAAGTAAATGGTTATCCAAGATCTTAAACAACCTGACAATGCAATTTTTTTCAAAAGCCTTTGCCTTATGGACCGTTTCAAAAGCAACCGTCAAAACCATTCAAAATTATGGTTTATCTGGACGGGGCATCAAAGTCATTTCGAACGGAACCGATATTCAAGCATTTGACAATCCTAATCCGCAAAAATTAATTGAGCTTCAAGATAAATTTAGGATAGATTTTAAGCAAAAAACGATTTTATTTGTTGGGCAAATAATCTGGCAAAAAAATCTAAAGTTAATCATTGATACTTTACATGAACTTGATCATCTCAATCGTCGGTATCAATTAGTCTTGGTAGGAGAAGGGCGTCACCAAGACGCAATCCAAGCATATGTTCAAGAAAAAAACATGAAAAATAAAGTCATTTTTACTGGAAAAATTACCGATAATCAAACCCTATCTTTGTTATATAAAAATGCAGACTTATTTTTCTTTCCTTCTGCTTATGATAATGATCCCTTGGTTGTCAAAGAAGCTGCCGTCCATGCTTTACCTACGTTGGTGATGAAACATACTTCTATCGCTGATCAAATTACGGACAATGTGAATGGCTATATTCAAAGCGGAAACGCGAAAAACTTTGCCAAACGTATTACCGAGATACTGGATCGTCCTTCGAAGCGGAAAAAAGTTGGTGAACAAGCTCAAATTGATTTAGTCAAACGCTGGCCAGATACGTTAAGGAATCTCAAAAAAGAGTATCAATCCGTGATCAAAAAATATTATCCTTAATCGATAATCATATATAATAGTGAGGAAAAAATGAAAACCATTTTAGTTGAAACTTCTGCTCGCCATATTCACCTTACCCAAAAGGATTTAGAAATCCTTTGCGGGCCGGGTTTTCAAATGCAAGCGGTCAGACCATTATCTCAACCAGGACAGTATGTTTCGAATGTTCGATTAACGCTAGTTGGACCCAAAAGAACCTTTGAAAATGTCGTGGTTTTAGGACCAGTCAGACCTGCATCTCAAGTCGAAGTATCAGCGACTGAAGCAAGGATGTTAGGCATTAATCCTCCCATTCGTGAATCCGGTGATATCCAAGGTTCAAGTCCCATTACCATCATCGGGCCGAAGGGGCAAATCATACTCCCGATTGGTTGCATTATTGCCAAACGCCATATTCACATGACACCTGAGGATGCCATTTATTTCCAAGTAAAAGATAAGCAAATAGTTTCGGTGAAGTTAGCCTCACCTTCACGTTTGTTAATATTTGGAGATGTCGTCATACGTGTTAGAAAAGATTTTTCTCTTGCCATGCATATCGATACCGATGAAGCCAATGCCGCAGGTTTAAGTGGTGACACTCAAGGTGAGTTAATTAAGTAAAATTGATTGATTTTTAGCACTAAATTTGTATAATCTAATTAAGGTCATATCCCGACACTGTGTAGACGAACCGACCACAGTAGCAACTCTAGAAATCTAGTAAGTGCTGGTTCAAGCAGAGTTCCACCTCTGAACGATATGAGCGAAAGTCGTTAACACACTTTCCTTCGTGGAAAGTTT
>VHBF01000172.1 GCA_016872075.1 Bacillota bacterium
CAAATGTGTCGGGGTGATATCGTCAAAGCTTGCGAATATTATGCCGAACAATTTCCTCAAGAAAAAATTACAGCATTAGTCGACTACAATAACGATGTGATAACAGACAGTCTGAGAGTCGCAAGACGATTCAAAGACCGCTTAAAAGCGGTTAGAGTGGATACGTCTAGTAGTTTGATTGATCGTTACTTTGAAAAAAATCCGTTGAAACTTGGAGATGCTCATGGTGTCAATCCTTGGTTGATTCATGCGTTAAGAAAGGCGTTAGATTTAGAAGGTTTTACCTATGTGCAAATTATTGTTTCATCAGGATTTAATCCAGAAAAAATCGCCCTCTTTGAAAGAGAAAAAGCCCCAGTCAATTTATATGGAGTCGGTTTATACTTGGTAACTTTAAGAACCAACTTTACGGGCGATTTAGTGATGTTAAATGGCAAAACCGAAGCTAAAGTGGGTCGTGGTCTGATTCCTTCGAATCGCTTAAAAACCGTCATTTTTTCTTCAAAATAATGTAAAAATTTACAGTAATTCATTTGTGAATATGAAAATTTTCATTTATAATGAAAGTGTTTTCATTATAGGGGGTTCATGGTTATGAACAATATGAAAGATCGCGTGACAATTTACGAAGTGGCGATTGCCAGTGGGGTTTCACTTGCCACGGTATCGCGAGTCATTAACAATAATTCCAATGTCACCGAGAAGACGCGAAAAAAAGTTGAAGAAACCATCGCTAGATTAGGTTATAAACCTTCTCGGCTTGCCCAAGCTTTAGCCACCAATAAAACCACGAACATCGGGATTGTGATTCCCAGTGCAAACTATGTCTACATTGCCAATATGCTAAATGGGATGACCGATGAAGCTAAACTTAGAGGTTATCAACTCACCCTGTTTGTCACGAATAAATCAAAAGAAGACGCTTTACAAGTCGTAGAAAAGGTGATTACGTCACACGTCGATGGGGCGATTATTTTTGATGATGAATTGGACAATGAAGATATCAATAAACTCGCGAGTTATAAGATTCCCCTGGTGGTCATTAATAATCAAATTAAAGGCGACCGTTTAGCCTCGATTAATTTTGATTATGAAAAGAAAATTAAAGAAGTGATTCAACAATATTTCAAAAAAGGTAGTAAGAAAATGTATTTCTTACACCTACACCATTCAGGTCGTTTACTTGAAAGAATTGAAAAATCATTTATCGATGCCCATATTAAGGCTGGTAAAAACTACGGGGTTTTTTCAATCGAAGATTCTTATCGCCAAACCTATGCAGATTTTATGGAAATTTTTAAATCCACGAAATCGGGATATTTCCTCGCTTATCGAGATTCGCTTGCCGCGGCGGTGATTAACGCTGCGATTGATTCAGGATTACGTGTGCCACAAGATGTCGAAGTCTTATCAATTATTGGGACGAAATATGTTTCGATCATTCGACCTCAACTTTCGAGTTTAAATTTGGATTTAAAAGAAGTTGGTTCAACTTCGGTGACAATGTTAGCCGGTTTATTAACCGATGAACAGAAGGAGAAGAATCTCGAGTTTGAATCCACCTTTGTCAAACGTGCGAGTACCTTATTTTAACTATGAACAGTTTTG
>VHBF01000173.1 GCA_016872075.1 Bacillota bacterium
TGGTTAAATCTTTTCCCTGCGATTTATAGTTATGGTATCAGTAGTTTTATTGCCAGTAATTTGATTAACAATATCCCGATGAGTTTATGGCTCGCCAATATGTTAATGGAGATGCAAACGGTTAATCTACCGGCCGTGTATGCTGCCATCATTGGTTCTAATTTAGGAGCAATCCTGACGCCTGTAGGTGCTTTAGCCGGCTTAATGTGGATGAGTATTCTCAAGTCAAAACAATTCGAATTATCCTTTGGAAGATTTGTAATTTATGGCATTACACTAGGTCCAATTTTATTGATGATTGCTCTTTGGACTCTGGATTTAATTTATCGGTAAAAATTGATAAAATGGATTTATGCGGTTGTAACTCAGTGGATAGAGTATCTCACTCCTAAGGAGAAAGTCGGACGTTCGAATCGTCTCAACCGCGCCATTAAAGTATGAAACATTATTTTCAAACGTATTTTAGGCGATGGCCTTACTTCATCACCATGCTAGTTTTATGGTTTGTTTTTCATTTGCAATTTGATTTAAAAATCTTAATCGCAGGCATCATTGTCAGTTTTGGGATGACCCTCTTTACCTCTTCCGTAGTCTATGACACTCAAGGTTTCAAATATAAAGGCATATCTTTTAGAGTTTTAATCAAGTATTTTTTTGTTTTGATTGGAGAAATTTTTAAATCTGCATGGAGTTATGTGCTAACAATTTTTCACCGAAATTTCGATATCGTTGTCTTTGATTTGAAGTTGAGTTTTTATGATCCAATCAAAGTCGCATTCGTTGCGAATTCAATTACCCTCACTCCCGGGACTGTAACCGTAGATGTCAACGATAACGTCATTACGATCATGGCTGTGGTGCAACGGGGCACAAAACAAGCAGAAATTGAAGCACCGATACGCGAACGTTTTGAAGCCCTTCTGAAGGAAAAATCACGATGATGTTTGACCAACTTATTCCTATCACCATCGGATTACTTGTGCTTTCAATGATTGCCTTTTTCTTTAAAATATTTTTTACAAAGTATGATTGGACTCGCTTATTATTGTTGAATTTAATTTCGGCAAAAGTCATTCTTGTGCTAGTCCTTTATGCAGTGTATGAAGCTTCAGAAATGTTATTAGATATCGCGCTAACTTATGGTGTAATTAGCTTTCTTACCATGACATTATTTTCAAAATTTGTGATTGCAGGTGGTAAACACAAATGATGATTCTTGGAGGCATCATGCTAGTCATCAGTTGGTTATTTATCATTTTTGGGGTTATTGCGATTTTCGTATTTCGAAATCTTTATATGAGAATTATTGCCTCAACGATTATCGATACAGTTGCCTCTATTGTTGTCATTCTCGCCGCCATCGTACTCATGTTTGAGATCGGTTTTATCTTTCGCTTGATATTGTTAATTCTTTTTTTAATTCTTACCTCACCGATTTCAACCCATGTCAACATTCGCTCTGCCTATTTAAGTAAATTACCTTTACACCATGATGAGGAAAAACGTAAATGAATGA
The DNA here is from genome assembly GCA_016872075.1 of Bacillota bacterium. Taxonomy (GTDB): domain Bacteria; phylum Bacillota_I; class Bacilli_A; order RFN20; family CAG-826; genus UBA970. The sequence continues at coordinate 1,517 of VHBF01000173.1, forward strand.
ATGGTTAGGGATTTTATTGCAAGTATTTTTAATTATTACCGCGATTGCAGTGGTGATGCATCAAAATCATTTTACAATTATCAT
>VHBF01000174.1 GCA_016872075.1 Bacillota bacterium
AAGTGAATGGTAGCGGCGATAAGGCGGAACGATGACTTTGTTCTCCAAAAAACATCACCCCTAATTGGAGGAATTGACCTTGGCGATGCGCAATTTGGGAAACTTCAAAAATTTTGCCCACGGCCACTTGTCTTGCCATGTTATATTGAACGACTTGAATTAAAGACGCCATCACATCGGTTCGAAGGTGTTTTCTTTCTTCCGAGAGGGGATTTTTGAGCATCCAAGAATCAATCGGTTGAAGTAAATTAAAATGATGAAGCCACTTCGCGTCCACTAAAGAATAACTTAAGGTTTCGTCAACGCCTTGACTCGCTAAGTATCGTTTAACTAACCGAACTTTCTCTTGTTTTTCATTCAAACCTCCTGCCTGAATTTGCAATGGCATGGGATTGGTTTGAATCCGATCAAAACCCAGTAAACGAATCACTTCTTCAGCTAAATCGGCAACCCCTTGAATATCCTGGCGATGACGAGGAATCATCGATGAATATCCGTTTTCAACTTTGCTAGATTGAATTTGGAAACGTTGAAGAGTTTGAATAATTTCAAGATCGGTAAAATTGCTATTGATTAAATGATTGATGTCTTTTGCTTGCCAAACGAGGTTTGCTTGTAAGGGTTTCAAACGATTGATTGTTACAGACTTATAAACCCTTTTGACGGTGGTCAATGATTGAATCAATTCAGACGTCATTTGTAACACTCTTTGAAATTGGGATAAATCCATACCTTTTGCAAAACGTGTCGCAGCGTCTGATGGTAAATTTAATCTGAGAGAGGTTTTACGAATGCTTGCTGGATCAAAGGATGCAGCTTCAATCGCAATATCGGTAGTATTGGCATCAATTGCACAAATCTTCGCACCCATAACCCCGGCAAGACACATTGGATGTGAACCACTTTTAATCACAATATCACCCGATGATAAATCATAAGTATGGTCATCTAATGCGATAAATTTTTCATTGCCCGCATTCGCAATCGTTAAAGATTGAGCCGGTAATTTTTTTAGATCATACATATGTAAAGGTTGACCCGTTAATAACATTACGTAATTACCAATATCGACCAAAAAAGAAATGGGGCGAATGCCACTACCAATCAAATATTGTTTCATCCAAGAAGGGGTTGAAACTTGGCGAATGCCTTCCAAAACGCGAATGGAAAATTGCGAGGCTTGATTGGTCTGAATCTCGATTTTAAATGGTGAAGATTCTAACCCGGTTTCTTTTTTTACACTCCATGGTTTTAATGGCCGATTGAGTAAGGCAGAAACCTCATAGGCAATCCCTTCCAAAGCCCATAAATCAGGGCGATTTGCTAATAATTTCAAATCAATAATGGTGTCGAGGAATCCTAAGTGTTCAAGGATTTGATCATCGCCGATTGTAGTTTGAGGAGATAAAACTTCAATACCTTCAACTTGATCCGCCCTTAAAAATTTACTATCCATCCCTAACTCTAATAATGAACATACCATCCCTTCAGATGGCACGCCTTTAATCGTGGATGCTTGAATCGTAATTTTTGGTAAAACCGCGCCTGGTAATGCCACCAATACAATTTGACCTTCGCGAATATTCGCTGCGCCA
>VHBF01000175.1 GCA_016872075.1 Bacillota bacterium
AGCCGAATGTTTCTGTTGCCCTAGGCATTAAACAAAAATTTTAGGATTTTGGCGGTTCTTGATTGGTTTTCGTTACTTTTTCGACAGGTGGTAAATGTTTAACTTTAAGAATAAAGACAACCAAATTAAACCCGATGTACGCTAACGCAATACCATGGGGAATGATCACTGATAAAAAAGTTAGTAAACCATTGCCTTGAATCGAAAAGTTAGAGAGTAAATTTATTAAACCCCAAATCAAAAAAGCAAAGAGAAGTCCAAAGAAGAATAAGCCGAGATAACTGGTTATTTTTTGTTTCATGCCTCTATCATAGTTAATTTTGATTTTGAACGCAATCCCTGAACCTTACATTTCAAAACGTTTTTCTAGTTGTTTTAATCCAATAATGATGAGGTAACTAAATAATAGATAGAAAATTGCCGCAATAAAAAATGGGGTTACGGTAAAGTCTCGGGACACGACTTCCCTCACTTTTCTTAGTAAGTCTGGGATAGCAATCACCGTGACCAAGGCAGTATCTTTAATTAAGGTAATCCATTCATTTGCAAACACCGGTAATTGACTGCGCATGGCTTGAGGCAGCAGTACTTTTTGAAAGGTGTAAGTTGAGCTGGCCCCTATGACAAAAGCACTTTCTTCTTGATCAATAGGAATCGATTCTAAACCTGCTCGAATGATTTCCACAAAGTATGCGGTGTAATTAATTGCGAATCCATAAACTGCCACGGCATAACAATCAACAGTAATCCCAATCTATATTTTAATGCTTTTATTCAGCTTTTGTTTTAATGATTTAGTTCGTTAAAGTAATGAAGTGAAAATAGATAGCATTTTCAACCTTTTTAGCATATGCTTATCTCGTTTGGAAAAGACATTATGAAAGTAAGAAACATTGCTATTATTGCCCACGTTGACCACGGAAAGACCACGATGGTGGATCAGCTTTTTAAATCCGCGAATATGTTTAGAGATAACCAAGCGACCAATGAACGGATGATGGATAATAACGCGATTGAAAAAGAACGCGGAATCACCATTCTTGCCAAGGCAACCGGATTGCAATATAAAGATTACAAAATCAATATCTTAGACACACCAGGACACGCGGACTTTGGTGGTGAAGTCGAACGCATCATGAACATGGTGGATGGTTGCTTATTGCTTATCGACGCATTAGAAGGACCCATGCCACAAACGCGATTTGTCTTAAAAAAAGCTTTGGAAGCCAATGTTAAACCGATTGTTGTCATCAACAAAGTCGATCGCCCTAATGTCAATTTAACCAAAGTGGTAAACGATGTTTTATCGTTATTTATTGAACTAAACGCCCCTGAAGCATTTTTAGATTTTAAAGTGGTCTATGCTTCTGGGTTGCACGGGACCTGTAGTTTTGAAGCCGATCCAAAATCTCAGAAAAAAGGTTTTGGTCCTGTGTTTGATTTAATTATTGCGGAAATCCCTTCTCCCAGGGTTTTCCCAAATGGCACCTTACAATTTCAACCGAGTTTAATTGACTATAACGATTTTGTGGGTCGCATCGGCATTGGCATCGTCAAATCTGGCACTTTAAAAATTCA
>VHBF01000176.1 GCA_016872075.1 Bacillota bacterium
AGCTTTAACCAAACAAGAATTGATTAAAATTCATGTCTTAAAATCCGCACTCGACGATGCGAGTGATTTTTTACCGACTCTCGTCAAAACTTTAAAAGCAGAATTAATTCAAACGATTGGCCACCGGGTTATTGTTTATCGGGCTAATCCTAAAAATCCAAGGATTCAACTTCCCGTATGATTCGCTTATTATATGGTTCACCTTTTGACCCAATTCATCATGGGCATCTGGCGATGCTCAAGTCAGCCCAACAGCATATTCGCGCGGATGAAGTGTTATTGATTATCACTAAAAATCCAAGATGGAAGAATATCACCACCAACATTTTGGATCGTATTAATATGGTGAAATTAGCGATTGCTCATGATCCTAGTTTTCAATTATCACTATATGAAGTTGAAAAAGATGCCGTGATTAACTTTACGATTCATACAGTGCAATATTTTAAACAACTATACCCAAATGATCAGCTTTACTACCTCATCGGTGGTGATCAAGTTGAACAATTTCATAAGTGGAAAGAGGCAGACAAATTCAAAACGCTGGTGCAATTAATCGCCTATCCTCGACCCGGATCTTCCTTAGATCATCCTAACTGGCAACGTTACAGCATTCAAAAAATGTCAGGACCTTTATATCCCGTGTCCTCGACGAGCATTCGCAATTTAGAATCGCTTGCAACACCCTTACCCGTTATTCAATATATCTTTGCCAATCAACTTTACTTTGTCCCTAAATTAAAAGCGTTTTATCAACCAGAACGCTTTCAGCATGTTTATTCAACCGCCTCGCTTGCGTATGAGATTGCTTTAGAAAATCATCAATCACCTGAAGACGCTTTCCTTGCAGCCATTCTCCATGATATCGCCAAAGATATGGATGAAGAAGAGGCGCGGGCCTTGTTAGATGAATATGACACGGTCAATCAACCAGTTGAGCAATATGCTCTGCATCAATTTGTCGGAGCGATTCTAGCTCGACAAGAATTTAATATCAAACACGATGGGATCCTCGAAGCCATTCGCTACCACACCACGGGTAAAGCGCAAATGGGTCCGCTAGCGCAAATCGTCTATGCTGCAGATAAAATTGAACCAACTCGTGGATATGACTCGAGTGCGCTGATTGCAGCTTGCAAAAAACAATACCACGAAGGGTTCTTAATGGTGCTCAAAGAAAACCTATTACACTTAAAGAAAAAGAAACACAAAATCACCAATCCATTAGTGAAAGAATGCATGGCATATTATTTAGGAGAAAATGATGGCAAATAAATCCTTAAAAACACTCGTGCTTGCGATCCTTGAAGATAAGCAAGCTGAAGCGATCAAAATTTATGATGTCAAAGGCAAGTCACCCTTGACGGATTTTGTGATTGTGGCATCGGCTAATAATTTTAGAAAATTAGAGGCAATCATGAACCAACTTCGGAAGGATTTTATTCACCATCCAAAATATAAAGTTCACCATATTGAAGGCAAGGCAGAATCAGGTTGGATGGTATTCGATTTGTATGATGTGGTGGTCCACCTCTTTGATCCAACCAATCGTGAGAAGATTAAGCTCGACGAAATCT
>VHBF01000177.1 GCA_016872075.1 Bacillota bacterium
TTGGATGTTTTTTGTCGTGTTTATTTTACTGATGAAGGCTATTTATACCTTAGGTAAACTTGCTTGGAAACAATGGTGGATGATCCCTATTTCCTTGCTAAGCTTTGCATTGGCCTATTTTAATCTACTCACACCTGCAGGGATTTTATTGCTCTCAAGTTTAATGATTCTCTCCAAGACGTGGATGAACCATCGGAAACGTAAATGAATCTTATTTGGCTCATTTTACAATTTATCTTCATCGGTAGTCTTACCTTTGGTGGTGGCCTGGTTGCCATCACCTTCCTCTTTGATGTTTTTGTGACTGGCAACATCATTAGTGAAGTGTTTTATTTACAGATGATTACCATTGCCGAATCAACACCCGGTCCGATTGCAATTAATCTTGCCACGTACTTAGGTTTTTCTCAATTTGGCATCTTGGGTGGCGTCATCACCACGCTTAGTTTTATTCTACCGTCAATGCTTTTGATATGGACGTTATATCCTCTTTATCGGCGGCACGCAAACTCGCCTTATCTTCAATCCTTGATGATTGGCTTAAGAGTTGTCGTTTTTGGAATCATTCTTATCGCGATGGTAAGAATGGGGTTATCTTTTATTGAAGAACTGACAATGACCCCGATTCAAACCTTATCGTTAAGTTTGCTGACCCTATTATTCATGCCGCAAATGAAAAACCGCCCCTACATCTTGTTGATGATTGGCGCGGTTTTTGGAATCTTATTTTTCTAATCGACTAATACATTTCGCCTGGATTTGGCATGGCGGGTGCGGCGGGCTTTTCTTCTTTAATTTCCGTAACACCGGCTTCTGAGGTCACAAGTAACGCAGAGATACTAGTCGCATTTAACACAGCAGATCGCGTAACCTTAGTAGGATCAATGATCCCTTCTTTGATTAAGTTGACCCATTGACCTTTCTTCGCATCAAAACCAAATTCTGGTTTTTGTTTCTTCTGATTTTCAACGATATCTGCACCGTTAAAACCAGCGTTTTCAGCGATTTGGAATAATGGGGAAGATAAGGAATCTAAGACTGCTTGAATCCCTCTTTGAACATCAACGTTTTCATCTTTAAGGGTATCCTTGAGTTCATTGTAAATTTCCATTAACGTTGCCCCACCGCCGGCTACAATTCCTTCTAAGACTGCAGCTTTGGTTGCATTCAAGGCATCTTCAATGTGAAGTTTCTTTTCTTTGAGTTCCGTTTCCGTGGTCGCACCAACTTTAATCACAGCGACACCACCGGAAAGTTTTGCTAAGCGTTCTTGAAGATTTTTCTTATCGTACTCAGAAGTGGTTTTTTTAATTAAGCTTTCTAATTCTTTAATGCGGTTAGCAATGGCAGGATTCTTATGCGAACCACCGACTAAGGTCGTGGTATCTTTCTTGATAATCGCTCGGCCAATCGTTCCTAAATCATCTATCGAAACTTCAGATAATTTCATCGCTAAATCCTTGGTGATGAATTTACCTTCGGTTAAAATCGCAATATCTTGGAGTTGATCTTTTTGAGCATCACCAAATCCTGGAGCCTTGGTGACGACCACATTGAAGGTACCACGTAAT
>VHBF01000178.1 GCA_016872075.1 Bacillota bacterium
GACTTTACCGTTCATCGCCGATATCAAAAAAAACTTTTGGATTTACCAATAGTTTATGAGGATGCCCATTGCTTAATGATTCACAAACCCAAAGGAATGCTAGTTCAAGGCGAAGATGATACTCGACAACATACCTTAACGGAAATGGTCATTGAACATCTATATGCCAAAGGGGAATACCAACCTAATCAACCTGGCTTTACGCCCGCGCCTGGTCATCGCCTTGATCGGAACACCAGTGGATTGGTTCTATATGGAAAAACGATTGAAGGTTTACAAGCGTTACATCGCCTTTTTAAAGATAGAGATGAAATTAGTAAACAATACCTCGCGCTTGTTGTTGGGCCATTAACTGGCAAAGGGAAAATTGATTTATCCTTGGTGAAAGACGAAAGCAAAAAAATGGTATTTGTTGCAAAGCAAACTCAACAAGGATTGTCTGCACAAACCGAGTATGAAGTCATCAAAAACTATGGGAATTTTACCTTGATTAAAGTCCATTTAATTACTGGAAGGACGCATCAAATTAGGGTGCATATGCAAGCGATTCAACACCCGATCGCAGGTGATCGAAAATATGGTGATTTTAAAGCGAATAAATGGTTAATCGAACATCACCATTACGAACATCAGTTTTTGCATGCCACGGAATTAAGTTTTGGCGACATTACGGGAGTTTTAAAAGGGTTATCCAATAAAAACTTTACAATTAAATTAGATAGAACAGAAGAAGAATTATTGGTAAAATTATCCTCATGAATAACTTAGCAAATTCACAATATTTATCTTGGTTAAATCATCCCAACATGCCTGCCAATTTTAAGGCACAATTACAAACTTTAAAACCTACAGAAATCGAAGATGCTTTCTTTAAAGATATTGAATTTGGTACGGCAGGGATGCGTGGGCTGATGGGTCTTGGAACAAACCGAATCAATGAATTTACCATCAAAAAAGCTACCATTGCTTATGGTTTAATGCTTCGTCGACTTTACCCACAATCGCTAACTAGAGGGGTGGTTATTGCCCATGATAATCGTCGTAATGCCATCACCTATACAAACTTAACTTCACAAATATTAAATCAGATGGGCATCGATACGTATGTATTTACCGAACTCGTTCCCACTCCCTTATTGTCTTTTGCTGTCAGGCATTTACATTGTTTGGGTGGCATTATGTTAACGGCTTCTCATAATCCAAAAGAATACAATGGTTACAAAGTTTATGATGATCAAGGTTGTCAACTAGTTCCTCACAAAATTGAATCCCTGATTCAAATTCTTTCAACATTACCAGAACCATTAGAAATCAAAGTCCCGATATTCGAACCAACAGGTCGAATTAAAACCGTGCCTTTGGAAGTTGAAAATATCTACGTGAATTTAGTCAAATCTTTACAACTTCAACCGCATTTGCCTAAGCATCATTTTAAAATTATCTTTTCTCCACAACATGGTGCAAGTTACCGTATCCTTCCTTCACTTTTTAAATCATTAGGATTTGATGTATTTGTTGTCCCAGAACAAAGCCAACCCGATCCAGACTTTCAGGGTACTTT
>VHBF01000179.1 GCA_016872075.1 Bacillota bacterium
AGTGAAACTGAATGATCCCAATAAAGTTTATCAATGTTATCGATTAAGGCTTGGTAGTTTATTGCACGAGCAACTGATCATTGTCAAATTAAATCATCAATTTCAATATCAAAGTGAAACCTTATTTCGACTAGGTTCCCAAGCTTCTTTACAAATGGATTACCGGGATTTATTTGTTGATTTATTAAAAACGGATACCAAAAAGTTTCTATTATTACATAACCATCCTTCTGGCGATGTCACGCCTTCACAAGAAGATATTCAAACGACTATTACCATCAAATCCGAGGGGCGAAAACTAGGGTTTCAATTAATCGACCATTTAATCATTTCTTTTCAAGGTTATTTCTCGATGAAACAACAAAAAATCATATGACAATTGATTGACGGTAATGGGTGACTATGCTATATTACTAACGTTGTTGCCTCACGAGCTACAACCGCTTCCCAAGGTGTTCAACGCATCGCAAGATGGACCGTCAGAGCGAGTCTGAGTGAAAAGGAGGTTTTTATGTACGCAATCATCATTACTGGTGGTAAGCAACTTCGTGTTGAAGTTGGTCAAAAGATTTTCGTTGAGAAACTTACTGCAGAACCAGGGGCCAAGGTTACTTTTGATCAAGTGCTTTTGGTTGCCGATAAAACCGTTAAAGTTGGCAATCCAACCATTAAGGGTGCATCGGTTACAGCGAAGGTTGAAAAGCAAGGATTAAGTAAAAAGCTTACCGTATTTACTTATAAATCTAAGCACAACGTTCGTCGTACATTAGGTCATCGTCAGCCCTATACAAGTTTAGTGATTGAAGCGATTAACGGTTAAAAGTTTATGATTCAGGTCACCATCATCCGCAATAAAAAATTCTATCGAATGATGAAAGTGACAGGTCATGCGAATAGTGCCCCATATGGTGAAGATCTTGTATGTGCGGCAGTATCCGCGGTGATGACTGGTGGAATCAATGCTTTGGATCTTCAGGCAGTTAAAGTCAAAAACACTGAAGGCTTAAGTGAAATTCAAATTACCAATCTTCAAAATCTTGAGAATCAAGCCGTGCTTCAAGTCTTGATGACTCAATTACAAACCATCGCGAATGACTATCCTAAATACATTCGCATTCAAACCAAGGAGGAAAACATATGAATTTATTTAAATTAAATCTACAACAATTTGCATCTAAAAAGGGTGTGGGTTCAACAACCAACGGTCGGGATTCTGCTGGCCGCCGATTAGGGGCAAAAGCTTCCGACGGTCAAACCGTGACCGCGGGTAGTGTTATTTATCGCCAAAGAGGAACGAGAATCTATCCAGGAATCAATACCAAAAAAGGTGGCGATGATACTATTTTTGCAACGAAGTCTGGTGTCGTAAAATATCAACGTTGGGGTAAAGATAGAACAAAAGTTAGCGTCTTAGAAACTGCGGCAAAGTAATGAAATAGACCACTTAAAGTGGTCTTTTTTTGTTATAATTTAAATATGAAATTAATTTCAATTGTGGTCCCCATGTACAATGAGGAAAAAGTAGTTCCTTTATTTTTTGCT
>VHBF01000180.1 GCA_016872075.1 Bacillota bacterium
ATGATTAATGCGCCAAGAATATCTTCACCTTGAACAATGTCATCATTCATAATCCGAATTTTGGATTGTAATTTATAGTTATTCCCTCGTAGTTCGTTTAGCGATGCAATTGCCGCGTCACTAGGGCAATATGCGTAATGAACTGTGGGTCGATAGATGGCTTTTTTTCCATCTGTGACCGTTAAATAATCGGAGATGGTAAAGGCTTCACCATGGCGAACTACCATCCCTCGAATTTCATAATGAGGCACAAAGGTTGATACCCAAGTATTCATGCCCATCCGTGCTAAACAGATTTGATTTTTTGGTCCTTCAGCATGTTGAAAAGCAAGATCAGGAAGATGTTTTTCATGCGTTCCCCAACCCATTTCTGCGGTGGTCGTTCCTTCTTCTCTAAAGCCCTCAACGGACCATGTATTCACAAATTCATCGACTTGTTTAGGTTGGGAAGAAATTTGCGTATCCCGTTCAGAAATATGGATGACTTTGACACCAATTCTCTTTGCAATCTCGTTAAATTGTTGGTTGGCCATTAAACTTTCAAGCATCACTTTATCTTCATGAATGACTTTTTTATCCTTGATCATTTTTTCCGCGATATCAAGAAGTCCTTGCTTGATTAATGAAGAAATTAAACCAGGGTTTGCCCCATGTTCCGTGAGGATAGTAGGACCCTTTTTTGTCCATGACTTCATCATCTTTCTTAAACGCATATGGCGGTAATATAACGTTTTTTCAGTTGGATGTTTTTCATAACTGTGCGTATAAGGATCCCAAAGTTCAATCGAGGTATTAATATAATTAACATCGTGTTCATGGCACCATTGAATGATGTCTTCAGCACCAATATTCCAAGCTAAATCAATAATGAAATCCTTCGCTTGAACATATTGAGAAAGTTGCGCAGCCATTTTGGTTTGAGTTATTTTTTCGCGAACATAATGAACACCACGATTAATCCAAGGTTGTAATAAAGCTTGTTTATCTTCAAAATCCATGACCGTGACATGATGATAGGGAACGTTAAGATGTTTAAAAAGTATCGGTAATGTGCATTGTGCAACGCTACCAAATCCAATCATCAAAATTTTTTGATTAAAATTTTTTTCCATCAAAAATATTGTAAAACAAATTAAATAAAATGAAACAAAATTACGTTACTTTTTAACTGAAAAATTTACACCTGTTAAAGATTCAGAAATATCAAAAAACTTTTTAGCAATTTTACGATCATGACTTAGAGGAATCGATTGAACAAGCCTCGCTTTTCGACCACCGATTTCAAACCAACCATTTGGTCCAAAGTACTCGCCACCTTTAACGGTTTGATTCAAAGAAGCTTCAATCGTTGGTATCGCCCCTCGTTTTGCCGATTGTAAGGGAATTAAAAATTTCATCAAGTGATAAAGTGGTTGAGTTTTGTTGTTCTTAAAAAGTAAATTAGTTTTAGAAACACCTGGATGGGCGGCTAATACTTTCACTTTGATTTTTGCTTTTTTTAGTCGGTGATCAAG
>VHBF01000181.1 GCA_016872075.1 Bacillota bacterium
CGATCGAGGGATTCAATACGACCCCAAGGGACTAGGTGTTAAATTATTAAAAGAAGAAATTTCCAACGATCGTTACATTGAAATTTGGAACATTGTTTTTTCCCAATTTAATGCGATGACTGGTGTCCCAAGGGATAAATATAAAGAACTGCCTTCAAAAAATATTGATACCGGTGCCGGTTTAGAACGGATTGTCAGTATTTTTCAATCCACTCCCACCAATTTTGAAACGGATTTGTTTTATCCAATTATTCAAGCCATTGAAAAAATCGCGACTATCGGCTACAAACAAAGTGAGTATCGACCCTATCGTGTGATTGCCGATCATATTCGCACGCTTACTTTTGCCCTTGCAGATGGTGCTTTTTTCTCGAATGAAGGTAGAGGATATGTGCTAAGAAGAATCCTCCGACGCGCCGTTCGCTATGGGAAAAAAATCGGGATTCAAAAACCCTTTCTTACCCAGTTAATTCCAATTGTTTTATCGATCATGGTGAAAGATTATCCTTATTTAAAACAACATCAACTTACGGTCACAAAGATGATCCTGCAAGAAGAAGAAAAATTTTTATCCACCTTACAACATGGCGAAACCCTACTTAAGCAATACCTTGATCAAAAGCAACCCATTACTGGTGAGATTGCATTTAAACTTTATGATACGTATGGTTTTCCTGTGGAATTAACAAAAGAAATCGCCTTAGAACATCAATTATCGATCGATATGAATGGTTTTGAAACACTAATGGAAATCCAAAGAGAACGTGCCCGTCAAGCTAGACAAACAGTTGAATCAATGGCAAAACAATCGGCAGATTTATTAGCATTTAAGCAACCAAGTCGCTTTATCGATGATGGGAAGACCATGCAAGCTAAGGTGATTGGAATTTTTAAAGATGGAGTGCAAAAACCATTATTAGAAGATGAAGGGGAACTCATTTTAGATCAAACAAACTTCTATGCTGAAAGTGGCGGTCAAACCTCAGACTTAGGCACCATGGCCAACGCTAGCGCCCAAGTCGAAGTCATCGACGTCCAAAAAGCCCCTCATAAACAACATCTTCACAAAGTTCAAGTTCGATTTGGTTCCATTAAAATTGGCGATAGTCTTTCTCTTGAAATTAATCGTCAACGTCGCCAAATCATTCGCCAACATCATTCATCCTTGCACTTATTGCAAGCTGCGCTCAAACAACATCTTGGTCCTCATATTGTTCAACAAGGTTCCTTTGTAGGCGATCAATATGCTCGTTTTGATTTTACCCATCCACAAAAAATTTCTGAGCAAGAACTTGCATTCATTGAACAAGATGTCAATGATCAAATTGCCCAAGCATCCGCTTGCCAAATTGAACTCATGCCAATTGAACAAGCGAGAAAAACTGAAGCTACAGCTCCATTTGAAGAAAAATATGGCGATATCGTTCGAATCGTTACCCTTGGACCCCGCTCAAAAGAATTTTGTGGGGGAACACATGTCAATAACACCCAAGAAATAGGAATGTTTAT
>VHBF01000182.1 GCA_016872075.1 Bacillota bacterium
TTCTTCAAGAATAAAGACTTGATCAGGTTTTCGAGCAAAGAAATCAGTCAGTTGTTGTTCATTGGTTAATTTATAGGACACTTGAGAACCGACGCCAATATCTGGTTTGACGAACAAAGGATACCCTACTTCCTTTGCGAATATCAAAGCCGAAGCAAGCGTGGTCAATAATTGATAACGGGCAACGGGTACTCCCGCTTTTCGATAAAATTGTTTCATCCCAGACTTAGATTGATAGACTTGAAGTTGAGCAGGTCTCAAACCATTTGAAATATCAAAATCTTGCCGAAGTTGAGCGTCATATCGTAACCAATGTTCGATGTTGGATTCTACATAATCAATAGGACCAAACCGATTGATAAAATATTCCATCGCCGGTTTTAAATTTGGATAGTGATTCATGTCATGAACAAAATAATAGGCATCCATGTTCGCGATTAATGGTTGAGGTAAATAGGCTTCTTGAACATCGCCTACGACAAGGACGCGAAAACCTTGTTTCTTTAAGCCAATGGCAAATTGATAAAAGGTATAAGGGAAAATAGGGGCAATTAAGACAAAGTTTTTCATAGGCTTAACACCAATCTATCAAAATTAGGCGGGAACGACAAGGATGAAAGGATCTTTAATCTGGAGAATGCCTTTTTTTACTTCAATGCTTTGTTGAGAAATGAGATCGAGATAGGATCCGTCCTTGATGGATGTGTAAACTTGTCTTGCATCCTTGGTTAGATTGAAAAAACCAACCAATTGCCCTTTGGGGTAGCTTAAAGTTGCTTCAATGAGGTTGGATTGTAAAGGATGTTCATTGATGATCATCTTTCGTGCATCCCCAAAGTAAGGTAGCTTTTTAATAGCAATAAGTCGCAGGATAAAATTGTAAAATAGTGGATCTTTGATGGTAAGGGAAATCGGATCCTTTTCAAATAAATCCGGAAGTTTGGTTGCTAAATTTTCTTGTCCAGCATAAATAAAACCGATTCCTGGTTGGAAAAAAGACCAGGCGGTTAAGTTCTTTAACATGGTAAGATTGCTAACCGTTTGATGAATCCGACTTACATCATGGTTTTCTAAAAAATGGGCTTTGACATAATCCTCTGGATAAATATACCCTTGCGCTTGTACCATTCTTAGATAAGTGGAAAGTTCACCTTTACCGGTTAAATAATGATGCAAAAATTCATGAACATCATAATCATAGAGGATGTCAAACACTTGAAACATTTCTGCATCACTGTGCGCGGTGTAACCTTCGCCTCTGAGATATTGAATGAAATGCGGATGCACCGATTCTGATAACCAAATTGTGTTAGGATTCAACGCATTAATCTTTGCTTTTGCTTCTTTCCAAAAATCTAAAGGGAGTAAAGGAGCGACATCACAACGATAACCATCAAATCCAAACTTTGTCCAATAGACAAGAACATCAATCAATGCTTTTCTGACATCTTGTCTGGTTAAATCTAAATCGGCAATATCAGACCAATCCCCAATTCGATTCGCT